>NZ_JBAHZB010000059.1:0-4310 GCF_036697315.1 Alteromonas sp. 14N.309.X.WAT.G.H12 | reverse complement strand
GGGTACCCCAATCGCCCATGTGATTTTGACGAATCACCTTATGGCCTAAAAATTCCAGCACTTTTACCACGGCATCACCAATAATGGTGGTACGCAAGTGGCCTACGTGCATTTCTTTGGCAAGGTTAGGCGAAGAATAATCCACAACAACGGTCTTGGGCTTTTCTTTTGCCACACCAATGCGGGGATCGTGCAAGGCCAGCTCACACTGATTCGCCAGCCATACATCGTTTAAATGTACATTAATAAAACCGGGGCCGGCCACTTCCAGTTTACTGGCCACATCATCTAACTTCACCAGCGAAACAATTTTCTCAGCAATATCCCGCGGCTTTTGTTTAAGTTGTTTAGCCAGTGCCATGGCACCGTTAAACTGATACTCACCGAATTCAGGACGGGCACTTTTGGCCACTGGCACAGGGGCATTTTCCACGCCTAAGGCGTCCAGTGCCTCGGTAAAACGACTGACTAATAAAGCATGTATATTCATTGTTTGTCTTTCTTAATGTTCGCGGGTTTCTTTAAACTGGATATCAGGATAACGTTCTTGTGCCAATTGCAGGTTTACCCTGGTAGGCGCAATATAGGTAAGGTTATCGCCCCCATCCAAGGCCAGATTCTGTTCGGCTTTGCGCCGGAATTCATCCAGCTTTTTCGCATCATCGCTGTACACCCAACGGGCCGTGTTTACACTGATATGTTCGTAAATTGCATCCACATTGTACTCTGCCTTAAGACGGGCAACAACGACATCAAATTGCAGCACACCCACCGCGCCCACAATCAAATCGTTATTGGCCAGTGGACGAAATACCTGTACGGCCCCTTCTTCCGACAATTGAATCAACCCTTTTAGCAATTGCTTTTGCTTTAAAGGATCTTTTAATCGAATACGTTTAAACAATTCTGGGGCAAAGTTAGGAATGCCGGTAAAACGAAAATTATCACCGGAGGTGAAGGTATCACCAATGCGAATGGTGCCGTGATTGTGCAGGCCAATGATATCGCCCGCATAGGCTTCTTCAAGCAATGCCCTGTCGCCGGCCAAAAACGTTAGGGCATCAGAAATGCGCACGTCTTTATTAATACGGCTATGGCGCATTTTCATGCCTTTTTCGTACTTACCGGAAACAATACGACAAAAGGCGATGCGATCCCGATGTTTGGGATCCATATTGGCCTGAATTTTAAATACAAAACCACTGAACTGAGGCGTGTCGGCGCTAACTTCACCGTCTTCTGTTTTCCGGCCCTGAGGCGCAGGTGCCCAGTTTACAAGGCCATCGAGCATGTGATCCACACCAAAGTTGCCCAGTGCGGTACCAAAAAATACCGGTGTAAGTTCGCCGGCTAAGAACATTTCCTGATCAAAATCATTGGATGCGCCCTGCACCAGTTCCAGCTCTTCTTTTAACTGTTCAGCCAAACCGCTGCCAACCGCTGCTTCCAATTCCGGGCTATCTAACCCCTTAATGATGCGCACATCCTGGATGGTGTGACCCATCCCCGACTTGTACAAATACACTTCATCCCGATGAAAATGATAAACACCTTTGAACTCTTTACCACTGCCGATTGGCCAGGTCACGGGCGCACACATGATGTTGAGCTCTGTCTCAACTTCATCAAGCAGTTCCAGAGGGTCACGGATGTCCCTGTCGAGCTTGTTCATAAAGGTAATAATCGGGGTATCCCGCAAACGGGTCACTTCCATCAGCTTACGGGTACGATCTTCCACCCCTTTCGCCGCGTCAATGACCATTAAGCAAGAATCCACTGCGGTTAAGGTACGATAGGTATCTTCAGAGAAGTCTTCGTGCCCTGGGGTATCGAGTAGATTCACCAGATGGTCTTTATACGGAAACTGCATAACGGACGTGGTAACGGAAATGCCCCGCTCTTTTTCCATTTCCATCCAGTCAGACTTGGCGTGCTGGCCGGACTTTTTACCTTTTACCGTACCGGCCGTTTGTAATGCGCGGCCAAATAAAAGTACCTTTTCAGTAATGGTGGTTTTACCCGCATCGGGGTGAGAAATGATAGCGAAAGTTCTTCGCTTATTGATTTCATTAAGAAAATCGGCGTTTGCCATGAAAAATCGATCCCGTTTCGTACACTGATTTGTACTTCAGTCTTTAATAGTTGCTCGCCTTGCTCAGTGTTGTTACATACCGCCGTATACAAATTACGCGGGAACGCCAAGCTCTACTCCTCCCCTCTTTTTTTGTGCTAAATCACACCAAAAGAATGAAAAGAATGCAGGGAGTATAAAAATGCCGCTCATTATACATTTGTGACAGCTAAAAACACACTCCGCTTACGTTTTTCTGCTAACTCGTGGCTAAATACCCACTAAAGACGGCGCTCATCTTTTCAGTGGGGCAATATAAGCCTGCTTAGGCTAGTTTCAGAGCTTTGTAACCTTCCTCTAACCAAGCAGAAAGTGCGGCGGGTCATTCATATAAGATGGAATACTCACAGGTTTCATCGTCACTCCTCGTTGTTTGACTTGAGAAGTGAAGAATGCCTTGGGATTGGCAGGTTCAGTGGTCAGCCAGATGCCGAGTTCTTGAAAGTTTTGAGGGTTCTACTCAGACAAGACGGTTAAGTTCTAGACAAACCGAGCGACCGAAAGTATATCCAGGTGAAGAAAAATGATGAGTAACAGGAAATAGCAATCCTTGTTCATAATGAATAAGCAAACGCCACGTAGGCGAGGAACTCATTGTTGCCAAGTCATACTTTTGTATTACATCTTGTTCCTGTGAAAGTACCGCAGAGGACACAACGCAACATAGGGCGATAAAAATAGATATAAATGTCTGATTCAAGTGAGAGGGATGCCAAGTTCTAGTGCATTTATTATGGCGCGAAAATTAAGCTACATTTTTAGTTTAATCAAATAATAATGGATATGAGCAATACTCATACCCATATAATAAAGAGAAGATTAAATTGTCGATTTTACACTCTTAGTTGTGAAGTGCAGGTTAGGCCATCGCTATTGTTTAAAATGGGGGAGCACACTATCGGCAATACGCAGCATGGCATCTTCAACCGGCAAGCTGTTGCGTCTAAAGTGTAAGCCGATATGGTTAACACCGGCGTCTTTCATAGCGTTAAGTTCAGTAACAAGCCCGTTTACTCCGGTTTCAACACCAAATCGATGACGTTTTATCGGTGCGTGATCGTCTGCTAACAAATTCAAATGAATAAAACTAACATAAGGTTTATCGCCTGCCACATTTCGCCATAACTGAACCCGCTTAACATGATCATCAGGTGTCCCCGGATAGGCCAACCAACCGTCCATGTTTTCACCTACCCACTGCGGGCTTTGCTGTGCAAGCCCTGCCACATAAAGGGGTGCTTGAGGCGATCTAGGTAATAAATCCATGCCCTGCGATAAACGTGTTTCACCCTCTTTTAAAATGCTCAGCGATTGCCTAAATGTTTCACCACGAATTTCAAAATCTACGTCAAACAACGGATATTCAACAGGTCTGTCACCACTGGCAACCCCCAAAATTAATCGGTTATTACTGAGCTGCTGAACAGTAGCCGCGGCTTTTTTAACTAACCAGGGCTGGCGTAATGGCAACACCACCGCCGCTGTGCCCAGTATGATGTTTTCAGTGATGGCCGCCAAATACCCAAGGTAACTGAAAGTCTCAAAAACTTGTGCTGCATCGCCAAAATTAGGGTCGTAAATGGGCACATCTCTAACCCACGCCGCGGTAAAGCCAAGCTTATCGGCCAGCTGAATTCTTGCATGATGTTGGCTCATGTCGGGCACGCCAAACGGCGTCCCCTGTGCAGCATCATAACGGGCCCAATCATTGTCTAGCGGCAGTTCAACGCCAACTGAAAATATATGCTGAGCCAGTTTATCGAAGGGATTGGTTGTTTGTTGTGAGACTCCCGTTGTCATACCTGGCTCCTTATGCCTTGTTGCTTGTTGCCAGTGAACGCTTGTCCAGATGTCCGCTGTATCGGGTAACAACTAACGCAATCACCGTAATTAGCGCGCCAATCCAAGCTGTATCTGAAAGCTCCATGCCATCCACTATGGTGCCACCAATAATTGACCCCAACGCAATGCCTATGTTGAAAGCGGCAATGTTCAGCCCAGAGGCCACATCTACGGCATTCGGCGTGAATTTTTCAGCCAGTTGCACAACATATACCTGTAGTCCCGGTACACTGCCGAATGCAAACGCGCCCCATACCAGTACGGTAATTACCGCAGCCACTTTGCTTTCCATGGTAAAAGTAAGGGCTAAAAGTATGATGGAAAGCGTGGTGAAAAT
>NZ_JBAHZB010000058.1:0-22018 GCF_036697315.1 Alteromonas sp. 14N.309.X.WAT.G.H12 | reverse complement strand
CGCGTTCATTCTTTTTGTTCTTTGTGGAGCTTGGCGCTTCAATAATCGTCGCATCCACCAACGTGCCTTGGGTCATCATCACACCGCAATCCGACAACCATTGGTTGACCGTTTTGAATAACTTACGAGTGAGTTTGTGCTTTTCCAGCAAGTGCCGGAAGTTCATAATCGTGGTGCGGTCAGGAATGGCTTTATCCAGTGACAGTTGCGCAAACTGACGCATCGAAGCAATTTCATATAACGCATCTTCCATCGCTTCATCGCCAAGGCTATACCATTGCTGCATACAGTGAATACGGAACATTGCCTCAAGCGCATACGGCCGACGACCATTGCCCGCTTTTGGATAAAAGGGTTCAATCACTTCCAGCAGGTGAGACCACGGCAACAGGTTGTCCATCCGGGATAAGAAAATCTCTTTACGGGTCTGTCGGCGTTTGCTGGAAAACTCGCTATCGGCAAAGGTGAACTGTTGACTCATAGACGTTTATGGCTGTGATTTACTGTACCGCTATGATCTCACATCGGGGACTTATTCGCATCTTCCTTAAACGAAACACCCCAATCGATTAGCATAATTACCAGTGAACAATTGCAAAATTATGCAGCCTTTAATTTAAACGATGCGTTAAAAATGGCACCAGGTTTAAATGTAGAAGAGTGGGAGACAAACCGTACCAATTACACCTCCCGTGGCTTTGAAATTAGAAATACGCAAATCGATGGTATTGGTATGCCAACGGCTTATTAACCGGCGTGGGTAACTCTGCCGGTACTATTAACTATGTGCGCAAACGCCCAACCAATGATACCCAAGGTGAAATCAATATCGCGGGGGGCTCCTTCGATTTTAAACGCATAGAGGCTGATTACTCCACCTTGCTTACCGACGATGGTAAGTGGGCCGGTCGCGTTATGGTTGCCGCCGAAGACAAAGGATCCTATCTAGACGGTTTAGAAAACGATCGCGTTTTTGTGTATGGCGTTGTCGACGGCCAAATTACCGATAACTCTATTTTGACCATGGGAGTGTCGTATCAAGATGCCAACACCGATGGCAATATGTGGGGAGCTTTGGTGTACAACTGCACCGATGGCACCCAGGCTGAATGGGACGTGAGTGCCACCACGGCACAAGAATGGACCATGTGGGATACGATCAACACCACGGCCTTTGTCGAGTACGCCTATACTTTTGACAACAACTGGGAAGTAAAATCCACCTACAATGTGCGTAATTTCGAAGACAAAAGTAAACTGTTTTACGTTTACGGTACCATAGACAAAGACACCGGTTTAGGCTTGTACGGTTACCCTGGGCGCTACGGCTCAGATTTTGATTCTGACCTAATCGATATCACGGCAATGGGCGAATTTACCCTCTTTGGCAACACTCACGAAGCGGTGTTCGGGATCAGCTCGTCGCGCAGTACAGATATTGGTACTTCCTACCCCGTAGCTGAAGAATCTTATGCTATCTATGGTTTAACGCCAGCGTTTCCTTATGCGCTTGACGCAATTGATGAACCAGTATGGTCAGAAAAAAGCAAATACTCTGATATCGACGTTACCCTTAACCGCTACTACGGCTCTACTCGTCTTAACCTCAGCGATAATTTATTAATGGTAGTGGGCTTCAATGCCATCAAATATACTCGCGAAGGCACCGCAAGCGGTGTAGAAATTGATAACGACGAAAGTGAAATTAGCCCGTATATCGGTGCCACATGGTCTATCACCGATAACGTAAACGGCTATGTTAGTTACTCAAATATTTATCAGCCGCAAGAAGAGTACAATTACGACGGTTACTTTATTGATCCTACCAAGGGCGTAAATACCGAAATCGGCGTAAAAGCCAGCTGGTTAGACAAAAAGCTTGTTACCACCTTTGCACTTTATGCCGCCGAGCAAGATGGACTTGCCGAATACGCCGGCGTAAACCTCGACACCGGTAACTATTATTACACGGGTACTAACGTGCAATCAGAAGGCTTTGAAGTAGAAGTCGTCGGCAATGTTACTGACGCACTCACCGTGCACTTTGCCTACGCTAGGGTCGATGTAGAAGACGACGGTGCCGACACTAATTTGTGGGCCCCCAGAAATGTGGTAAATCTCATTGCCGACTACAAAATAAATGAAGATTTAAGCATGGGAATGTCGGCAAAATGGCGTTCTGAAACGGAAAATACCACCAGTAATGTAAAACAAGGCGCTTATTTACTGGCCAATGCCTTTGTTAATTGGCAGATTTCCGATGCATTAAGTGCACAGGTTAACGTTAACAATATTACCGATGAGAAATACATCACGAGCTTGAGTACGGTAGGTTATTACGGTGCGCCAAGAAACGCGAAAGTGAGCCTTTCTTACACATTTTAAAGGGCTTAAGGCCTGCTAAATAAGTGGCATCTGCTGCACTTGCTATACAAGGCTTTTAGCAGGGCAATATTACTTCCTATAAACAGCGCTGTGAGCATATCCAGCGCTGTTTTTTTTTGCGATATTGCATGGGTAGTCGCACTGGTTTTATTGCGACTACTGCTTTAAACACCGGTTTGCCTGATTAGACTTATTATTATTAGATGTAATAAACGCATTTCGGTTACCCGCTTGAGTCACTAGCAAAAGAGAAGGTGGGCACAATACTAAAGTGACAACAATTTCTATATATCAAATAACGTAGGAGCGCTTCTCTATGGTAAACAACATACATCACATTAACTTTCTAGTCAGAGAGTTAGATAAAGCAGTAGCGGCATTCGCTAAAGTCACCAATAGCCAACCTATATTTGAGGCGCTCTCTAGTCGTGGGGCTAATTCGGCGCGTTTTCAATTAGGCGATACTTGGCTGGTATTTGTCAGTCCAACCGATAAAAACGGCATTATCGCGTCTATTTTAGAAGAGAAAGGAGAGGGAGTTTTTCTTATTTCATTTGGTACTGACGATCTTTCAAAAACACTCGATGGATTAGCGGGAAACCCTCGTAATGGACAAATGCGTAAAGGGTTGGCTAACTGGCATGTGCAAGATATTTCATTAGATTATGATTTCGGTCCAATACTGCAACTTTGTGAAGGGCATTAATATTTATACCCACACTAACATTTGAACTCACATTAATATTTCATATTGAAATTTATTTATTTCATTTTGAAATATTAATGCTGGTTATTATCTCATCGATATGCCTACACTGGGAGCTTGATTATTATACAGCCCCCGTGAAACCTACCGCACACTGTTTTTTTATTAAGTTGGCACAACTGGTGCAATAGCCAGTGTAACTATAATAAAAATTCACGTTACTTCATGGGGCAACCTATTGGAGAAATGTGATGGAAAACAACAACGTGAAATCGGTAAGATTGGCGCAACCTCAACTTCGTATCCTTATCGTTGGCTATAACGAATTTAGCCAGCTGGTGGGCAGCGTGCTACCTGAATACGTTGGTGAAGCGCAATTTAAGATTGTAGATTCTATCGTTGGAAGTACGAAAGAAATTCAACAGCATATTTCAGAATTTGACCCTGATGTAATAGTCAGCGCAGGTTCAAATGCGCGATACCTGCAATCTGCGTTATCTATTCCTGTGGTATCGATGCAGACAACTGAATGGGACGTATTCGAAGCGGTTGAAAAAGCCTCTAAGGTCTCAAAGTCAATTCACATCATTTCTTTTGCCGAAGCATCGTGCGCAGCAAAATTTGCCGATTCCCACCTTAATATCGATATGGTAGAGTCGATTTACTTAACGGCCGATCAAGCAAGAGAGCAATTTCACATTGCCAGCCAATCTAAAGGCATAGCAGTAGTGGGCGCTAGCTTGGTATGTGGTTTAGCGAATAGCAAAGGTATTCCTTCGTTCTTAATTTATACAGAACGTTCTTGTAGAAAAACCCTTCAAAGCGCCATTGACGAGGCTAAACAAGCCCGTTTGTTAGCCAAAGAACAAGCGTTGGTATCGTGGTTACTTACTAAGTCTCAAACGCCCATCATTATGGTAGATGAGAGCGATGATGCCTTAACCCTTAATAGCGCTGCCAAGCATCACTTAAATCTAAGCACAAATGCAGAAGTCGATTTAGATGCCCTTATTCACCCAAGTGCTGGAAAACGCGAAACCGATGGCGAATGCGAAATTAACGGCGAGGAGTGGTGGTTTCATTTAGACACGTTATCAGAAGGCAGTAACAGTAAATTTGTTTACCAACTTTACCGCAAAAAACTTAAAAAAACGCCTTCGAAGCAAGCGGCATCGCCTCGCCACGATCTAGTCTACCAATCTAACGAGATTGAAGCAGTGTTACAGCAGGTAAAGGCATTTTCAACATCGCCAAGTAACGTATTGCTGTTTGGAGAGTCGGGGACGGGGAAGGAGTTAGTTGCCAGACAAATTCATCATCAAGGGCCTTATGCAAGTGGCAAGTTTGTTGCCCTTAACTGCAGCGCTATCCCATCTGAATTGTTTGAAGGTGAATTGTTCGGACATCAAGATGGTGCGTATACAGGCTCAAAACGAGGTGGCCGCAAAGGATTAATAGAGGAAGCAGAGAACGGCGCCCTTTTTCTCGATGAAATTAGCGAGCTGGCGCTCGATCAACAGGCTAAGTTGCTAAGGTTTCTACAAGAAAGAAGCTACCGTCCTTTGGGGGGAAACCAAGAGCGAGAAGTTGACCTAAAACTGATCGCCGCTTCAAACCGTTCGTTATCTGAAATGGTCAATGAAGGCGCGTTTCGTGAAGATCTCTACTATCGACTCAATGTATTCAATATCTCTATTCCTCCTTTGCGCGAGCGCCCCGTCGATATTCTTCACATTGCCGCGCACAAGCTTGAAAAGCTATTAAATCGTTATGGGGTTTCACACAGCCCTTCAGCCATTCTTGAACATCTCAACGACAGTTTAACTGCGCACAACTGGCCGGGAAATATACGCGAGTTAGAAAACGTGTTAGAGCGCGTGGTGGCTTATCTTCATACCGTAAACGACCTTGGTCGATTGCAAACAGCATTACCTCAAATTGCGCCAGAGTTAAGCGGGGGGCGTCAGCCTATTTTGCCCGACAAAGGAATAATAAAAATAAAAGAAAATGAACTCATTCTAGCCGCATTGGCGCGATGGAAGGGTGATAAACGTAAAGCAGCTCAGGACTTAGGAATTAGCCAAACCACATTGTGGCGAAGGTTAAAAACATTAAATCACAACAATAATTAGTGTTCGGAGATAGTCATGGAAACCACCGGAAAAACATATTTAGCATTGCAAGCGTCGCTTGGATTAACCATAGGAATTTCAGCCGCTCCTGCT
Organism: Alteromonas sp. 14N.309.X.WAT.G.H12; assembly: GCF_036697315.1. Classification (NCBI taxonomy): domain Bacteria; kingdom Pseudomonadati; phylum Pseudomonadota; class Gammaproteobacteria; order Alteromonadales; family Alteromonadaceae; genus Alteromonas; species Alteromonas sp. 14N.309.X.WAT.G.H12. The sequence goes on along the minus strand of NZ_JBAHZB010000058.1, from coordinate 16,702 downwards.
TTTGCACAAGAAGAAAAGCAGATAACGTCTGACCCCGTCGAAATTATTAGTATTTCACGAAAGCGCCCTGAAAGTATTCAGGAAGTTCCGATTGCAGTAACGGCGTTGTCGGCAAGGGAATTAGAGGCTGCGGGGGTAGAGCGTCCTTCCGATTTTATTAGTCTAATTCCAAACGTAAGTATTGTTGATTCGGCCAACGTTGGTGATACGCAGGTAAATATCCGGGGAATTACTTCTACACGCGATGCAGAGTCTACGTTTGCGTATGTCGTGGATGGGGTATTGCAGACTAACCCGAATAGTTTTAACGGAGACCTGACCGACATAGCCCAAATTGAAGTCTTAAAAGGGCCGCAAGGGGCGCTATATGGCAGAAATGCGGTTGCCGGTGCCATTCTGATAACAACAGAAAAGCCCTCAGACGTGGTGGAAGCCAGAATTGAAGGTGGCTTTGGTAATAACAATTCACAGAAGTATTCAGGAATGCTTACCGGGCCACTTGCTGACAATGTATTTGGGCGCATTGTGGTTGCACATTCAACCACAGATGGCTTTTATGAAAATGTATATCTTGGGCGTGATGACGCGGTAGATTACTTAGAAGATACGTCGGTTAGAGGGCGACTTATTTGGGAAGCGTCAGATGCCCTTACTTACGATCTTCGCGGCTCGTACAGCGAGGCGAAAGGCGGTGCAATAAATTTCAATGCTGTGTTTGGACTTCCTAGTTTTGTAGAAGGTTTTGGACAAGATGCATTTTTCGAAGATGTAAATGATCATGAGTTTATTTTTGCTTTCAATGTACCTGGTGAAAATGAACAAAAGACCACAGAGCTTTCGTTGAAAGCCGATTGGCGCGGCGAGGGATTTGATGTCTCTACTGTGATTGCGTACAACAATTTAGAAGAATATCTGTTATCAGATGGCACAAGCGCTTCATTTTATGGCTATGAACTTACAGAACAATGTCAAACCGATCGTGCCACATTAAATAACCTTCCTACCGATTTGGGTGGCGCGGGAAGAAGCGACTTATTTGGCGACTTCCTCTCTCCTTTTGTAGTCCTTCCGCCAGGACAAGATTTTCAAGGCGTATATGGACCTTATACGCCGACTTCGTGTGACGGTTATCAATATCAAGAAAGAAACCAGCAAGATTACAGCGGAGAAATTAGATTTACATCGAACGACACAGATTCGCCCTTGCAATGGATAGCGGGTGTCTATTTCGCCAATATAGATAGAGATGTTGTCGTAGCCTACGGTGCTGATTTAGGGCAAGGCTTCTTACGTCAGGCATACGTTCCGGCAGACGGACCTAACCCTACAGACTTACTGTTTGATGATACGTTTTCGACCACGGTGCTATCTACGTTCGGCCAACTTGAGTACGACGTTAACGACAAGTGGGAAGTGTCTTTCGCACTCAGGTATGACAACGAGTCGCGAGAAGTGTCAAACAATGTACCCAATGTATCTGCCTCTGGCTTTAATGTGAATACCATTGTCGACGGTGTAGTAGGGCCTATCAACCCCGCATTTACGGACAATCCTGATGGTATTCCTGATCGTGATCAAAGCTATAGTCAGTGGCAGCCAAAGCTAACTGTTAGTTACGAAGCGAGCGATGCCATAAACCTTTATGCCAGTTATGGCGTTGGTTTTAGAAGTGGTGGATTTAATTCTATTGGCACTGAAGCCACCTTAGATTTTTGGTTCAATGCAAGTGGAAACGGTACACCCGGTGATGCGGTTGATGCTCAACTTATCGTACCCGATAACTATGATAAAGAAATTACCACAAGTATTGAATTTGGTGGCAAGGGAACGTTTTTAGACAACCGATTAAAAGTGAATAGCGCGGTGTTCCACACCAAAGTTGAAGACAACCAGTTCTTTGAGTTCTTCGCTGGCCCGTTTGGATTATTAAGAGCGGTTACCACCATTGATGAGTTAGAAATTCAGGGCTTTGAAATGGACGTGAATTACCGGGTTAACGACAACCTCACTGTCTTCGGAGGAATGGGGCTTATTGATAGTGAAATCATTGAGAACAAAAATAGACCACTTTCAGAAGGTAATGAAGCGCCACAAACTCCCAAATCTTCTTACACCCTAGGTATTTCTTACGAGCACGAGATTACCGGTGACTTACTACTTGCCACACGAGTTGATTATCAATATGTAGGGGAAACCAATTTCCACACGCTACAAGGTGAAGAAACGCCGACTATCTGGGATTACTTCGGCACGTTAGGCGGCGGCGTTCCTCCCGGCCCTCACTCGCAAAACTTCACTAATGCTGAGCGTGATGCTTATAACACCATTAACGCTCGCATTTCCATAGAAGGCGAAATGTGGACGGTCGCATTGTGGGGCAAAAACTTAACTAATGAGGCTTATTTGCAAGAGGTGATCCCAGCGCCAGAATTCGGCGGCTCGTTTGTTCACCCCTCGGCACTGCGTTCCTACGGTTTAGAACTCAGCATGAACTTCTAATCACTACGCTTTGAAGATTGAATTTTAATCAGGATGAATTTATGAATAAACCATTGTCCGGCATTACTGTCATTGACCTTACGCATATGCTGTCAGGGCCATACTGCGGCATGATACTCGCCGATTTAGGGGCAGAGACAATTAAAGTAGAGCCATTGCAAGGGGAAGGTACTCGAAAGCTTCTTGCAACCGATCCCGAGAATTCCTTGGACGGTATGGGCGCTTACTTCATTACACTAAACAGAAACAAAAAAAGTGTCTGCATCGATTTAAAATCTGAAGAAGGTTTAAACGTATTCTATGAGTTGGTTAAAAAAGCCGATGTGGTGGTCAACAACTTTGGTGCGGGTGTGCCAACGCGTTTAAAAATCGACTATGAACAGTTAAGTAAAATCAACCCCGAAATAATCACCTGCTCAATCACGGGCTTTGGCAGCAACGGTCCCAAATTCAAACGTCCGGCGTTTGATCAGGTGGCTCAAGCAACTGGTGGCGGTATGTCTATTACAGGCACCGATCCAAATCACCCTGTTCGAGCCGGTATTCCAATTGGCGATTTAGGCGGCGGTATGTTTGCCGTCATGGGAATTCAAGCCGCGCTATTGGAACGGGCAAAAAGTGGTAAAGGACAAGACGTTGATATCTCGATGTTAGATTGTCAGATATCATTGCTTAACTACATGGCTACAATGTACTTTCTGTCAGAGAAAGACCCATTCCCCATTGGCAATTCACACTTTGTTCACGTGCCCTACAACACCTTTAAAACAGCGGACGGTTTTATAGTGATTGCGGTTATCACAGATAACTTTTGGCAGAACTTAAAAACGGTGGTGAAGATAGAGGCATTGGACTTACCCGAATTCGATACCCAGCCAGGCCGGTGGGCAAAGAAAGACTTTATCGACGAAACCCTTAACCAAACGCTGCAAACACAAACCTCTGCCTATTGGATTGAAAAGCTAGAAGCGGCGCGTATTCCTTGTGCGCCTGTTAATACCTTCTCTCAAGCCCTTAGTGATGAACAAGTGCAACATCGCAATATGGTGGTTGAGCTTACCTCGGGGGATGGCAACAAAACCAAAGGGCCGGGTAATCCTATTAAGTTTTCCCGTACCACAGACGAAGTATTCTCGGCTGCGCCCAAGGTGGGCGAACACACCAAGGATGTGTTGAAAAATTTAGTAGGCATGAGTGACAGTGAGTTAGCCTCTTTATTTGAGAAAAAGGTCGTTCGCTGATGAAAACGAAGGGAAATATCATCATCAACGATGTTGGCCCCAGAGACGGCTTACAGAATCAGAAAAAACACCTAAGTGTGGATGAGCGAGTCGCATTAATTAATGCATTAGTTGCGGCTGGATTACCCGCCATTGAAGTAGGCGCTTTTGTATCGCCCAAAGCGGTTCCGGCTATGGCTGGGACCGATGAGGTGATTAGTCAACTCGAGGCCAAAGATAAGGTGGCGTATTCAGTGCTTATCCCCAACGAAAGAGGGTTTAGCACTGGGGTTGAATTGAATGTACCGCTGATGTCACTGGTAGTTGCTGCCAGTACAACGATGAACGAAAAAAATATTCGAATGACGACGACCCAAGCACTGTCTATGTCATCTGACGTGCTTGCTCTAGCCACACAATTAAATCGTAAGGTACAAGCTTATGTTGCCACAGCATGGGAATGCCCCTTTGAAGGGCACATCAGCGTGGATGATGTAATTAAAGTGTCAGCAGCATTATTGGATGCTGGCGCAGCTCACATTGTGGTGGCCGATACGATTGGTGCGGCATCGCCGGATCAGGTATATGGGCTTATGAGCAAAATGGTATCTGAGTTTGGCGCTAACAAATTGTCGTGCCATTTTCATGATACACGGGCAATGGGTGTTGCCAACGTTTACGCCGCAATTGAAGCGGGTATTCGACAATTTGATGCATCCATTGCGGGATTGGGTGGCTGTCCATTTGCACCGGGCGCCACCGGTAATGTAGCGACAGAAGATGTGGTGCTGCTAGTTGAACAAATGGGTTATAGCACAGGCATAGATATGGGCCTATTACTAGCCGCATCGGACAAAGCCAAAGCATTAACAGGTACAGCACGTGGTGGACATGCTAAAACCTGGTTAGAACAACAAGAAAATAAAAGGGGAAGTAAATGAGTTATCGATTAGGGGTTGATGTAGGCGGAACCTTTACCGACCTACTATTAATTAACGAAATATCTGGGGAAACCTTTACAGCAAAAGTGCCTTCTACACCGCACGATTCTTCTGTTGGGGTACTGAACGGAATAGACCGTATTTGTGAAGAGTCAGGTGTTAATGTTGCTGATATCGCTCGTGTTATGCACGGTACTACTGTTGCAACCAATGCGGTATTGACTGGCAAGGGGGCAAGTGTCGCACTGGTCACCACTCAAGGCTACAAACACGTGCTGCAAGTGGCACGTTCATTCTGTCCGGGGGGGCTGGGAGGCTGGGTAAGCTACGTGAAGAAGCCTTTGCTTGCTCCGTTAGAACTCACCATTGAAGCAAGTGAAAGAGTGGGCGCTGATGGAAGTATTGTTAAAGCCCTAGACGAAGAGAAGCTCATGCAAAGCTTACAGGCATTAAAAGATAAAGGTGGGTTTTCCGCACTCACTATCTCTTTTATAAACGCCTATGTGAACGGGGAAAATGAGCGCCAAGCTAAAGCGGTTGCGCAGCGTGTTTTCCCTGATATGCCGATCTCTATTTCTTCTGATGTTGTTCCTGAATTGCAAGAATACGAGCGCACTGAAACCACAGTGGTAAACAGTTATGTTCGCCCTGAAGTCGCCAAATATGTCGATAATTTATATGACGCACTAACAGAGCGTATGGGCAGCGATATTCATCTGTCTATCTTGCGCTCAGATGGCGGGCTGGCGTCTGCACGTTCAGCTGCAGAAAGCCCCGTTAATTTGCTAATGTCTGGTCCTGCTGGCGGTGTAGCAGGGGCGATCCATTTTTGTAAACAAGGTGGGTTTAACGACATACTCACTTTTGATATGGGCGGCACCTCTACTGACGTTGCACTAATACAAAATGCAACGGCTCGGGTAAGACGAGAAACCCGTGTTGGAGATGTTACGGTTCGAGCACCATCGGTAGACGTAAGAACCGTTGGCGCTGGTGGTGGCTCCATTGCTTTTGTCCCTGAACTGACCAAAGCACTGCGCGTAGGCCCAGAGTCTGCAGGCGCTAAACCGGGCCCAGCGGCTTATATGAAAGGCGGGGTAGAACCAACGGTATGTGATGCCAATGTTGTACTCGGTTACCTTCCTTCAGATGTGCAGCTTGGTGGCAAAATGGCTATCAATCGAGACGCTGCGGTAATGGCGGTAAAAAAAGTCGCTGACGCCATGGATATTTCGGTTGAAGAAGCGGCTGAAGGTATCATTAAAATTGCTAACGAAGCGATGTTCGGCGCCCTTCGTTTGGTGTCGGTAGAGCAAGGGTTTGACCCAAGAGAGTTTGCCCTTGTCGGTTTTGGCGGGGCTGGCCCATTACACGCCAATGCTCTGGGTATTCTAACCCAAGCGTGGCCGGCCATTATTCCTCCTGGTCCTGGCGTATTATGTGCCTATGGTGATGCCACCACACAAGTACGTGACGAGGCCTCCCAAACACTGGTTTCGCTAATCGACAACCTCACCGAGGATGCATTTAAGCATGTACTCAAAGAATTAGCAGAAAAAGCATCTTCTACCTTGCTCGCCGATGGAATTTCAATGGACGAGCAAACGATTACTTATGAAGCGGATGTTCGCTACACCGGACAAGCCTTCCAACTTTGCGTTCCTTTTTCTAAGCAAGACATTGAAGATAATGGTCTTTCTTTACTTAAAAAGCACTTTGATGCTGAACATACACAGCTATTCACTTTTGCGTTAGAAGATGGGCATGAGGTTGTGATGGTTCGTGCGGTTGCCACAGCAAAAAGTAAAGCGCTTCCAACTCCTCCGCCTGTTAACACCAGTTATACCTTGGAAGATTGCATGATAACCGAGAGCCAAATTTATTATGAAGGTCGCTATCATGACGCCATTATTTACGAGCGTAGAAAACTTCACGAAGCGTTATCGGTCAAGGGGCCCGCGGTTATTTGTGAAATGGACTCAACGACTGTGGTCCTGCCTGGTTACGTTGCAACTGTTGATGCGGTGGGCAACCTATTACTTAACCCGTTAAGCAACCCTGAATCGACTGGTAAATAAGGAGGCGTTATGAATAATAAAATTAAACAAACCAACACAGCTGAGTTGACCAGAATTGACGTTGATACGGTCACCGTTGATATCATTGAAAATGCATTGCGTAATGCCAGAGAGGAAATGGATGCGGTGTTATTTCGTACCGCAATGAGCCCTGGGATCCGCGAGCAGGGTGATTGCTTTCCCATGATTGCTAATAAAGACGGCAAAATGGTAGTAGGGCAATTTGGTTCTTTTATCCATGGCTTCCTAAGTGCATTTGAGGGTGAATTGGAAGAAGGGGATATTATCCTTACCAACGATCCTTACATGACAAATGCAGCGGTTTCTCATTTACCTGACTGGATTATTCTTGTTCCTATCTTTAAAGATGGACGACACATTGCGTGGACCGCGATGTTTGGTCATATGTCAGACAACGGCGGAATGGTGCCAGGCTCAATACCCATTAAAGCGGAAACCATATTTCAAGAAGGTATTCGGATCCCACCCACAAAACTCTATAAAAAGGGTGTGCTACAAAGCGATATCTTAGAGCTCATTTTGCATAATGTGCGAACGCCTCAGTGGAACCGCTTTGACTTAAACGCACTTGTGGCAGCATGTAAAACGGCGGCAAAACGCTGCCAAGAAATAGCCGAACGTTTCGGTGACGATATGTTTTATTCCACCATGGAAATTATGCTCGAGCGTAACCATGTTGCGATGGAAGCTATTATCAATATGTTGGTGCCAGAAAAGCCTCGGGTCTTCGAAGATTACTTATGTGACGATGGTGTGGGCATGGGGCCATACAAAATACGCTGCAAGATGTGGCGGGAGAATGGCAAGGCAATTTTCGATTTTGAAGGCACCGATCCGCAAGCGAAAAGCTCAATAAACTTCTACTTAAATGAAGACATGTTCAAGATGTTCTTCGGCTCTTTTACTATCAATTTGGTGGACCCACAAATACTGTTCAATGATGGGTTCTATGACTTAGTTGATGTGCGTATACCTCAAGGCAGCTTACTTAAACCAAACTTTCCAGCGGCCCTTTCAGGAAGAACGCACGCATTAGGCCGTATCTTTGACGTAATGGGAGGGCTATTAGGGCAAGGTGCACCGGATGCCATGAATGCCGCCGGTTTCTCTGATTCTCCTCATCTGTTTTATTCTGGCTATGACGATAAAGGCGAGTGGTTCCAACTCTTCCAGATTGGTTTTGGTGGGATCCCAGGCAGGCCTGTGGGTGATGGGCCAGACGGACATTCTTTGTGGCCAGGCTTTACTAATGTACCGAACGAATTTATCGAAGCGTATTTTCCTCTTCGTGTTGAAACCTACGAAACTATTCCAGATTCCGGTGGCCCTGGTTTTCACCGCGGTGGTAATGGCTTGTCGGTGGGGTATCGGTTCCTTTGTGATGGGGCCATCGCGATTCATGATGACAGGTGGTTAACTTATCCTTGGGGCGTTAATGGCGGGTTGCCAGGTAAACGTTCAACAAAACGCCTCGTTCGAGAAGATGGCAGCACAGAAATTCTGCCCGCCAAATGCGAGGGCATTGTAGTAAAAGCCGGTGACGTATTGTATTTCGATACATGGGGCGGCGGCGGTTGGGGCGATCCATTTGACCGCGAACCCAAAGCGGTAGCTGATGATGTCGCCAGAGGATTAGTCTCTTTGGAAGGCGCGCGTCGATACGGTGTGGTGATTGAAAATGGGTTGGTAAACGACACCGAAACCCAGCGCTTGCGAGCGACATTGAAAGAAGAGAGAGGAGATGTGTCGTTGTTTAATCGTGGCGGAACAATAGAAGAAATTAAAGCCAAAGCAAAAGAGGAAACGGGCTTAGCCGCACCTGTGTCACCATCGTTCAACGTTGCGAGACAATAACATGCAGCTTAGTAGCAGCGATTTACTCTCGCAAGGTGTCGCCTTTGGCGTGCGCCCTGCGTTAATTATTGTTGATATGACAGTAGGCTTTGCGTCACCTGAAAGTCCTCTTGGCGGTGTATTTGATAGTGAAATTGCCGCCGCTGAAGCATTAATTCAGCACTTCGATGGCGAAAGCTTACCTGTTTATTTCTCAACAGTTGTATATGACAACGACAGCCAGCAATCGGTGTTCAGACAGCATTTGCCTGACTTAGATATGCTTGCTCGGGGTAGCCGGTGGGTTGAGATAGACCCCCGCCTATCGTTTTCTGATAACGCTACGTTAATTGAGAAAACCGCCCCAAGTGCTTTTTTTGGTACTCAGCTAAACGAGAAGTTAAAGGCCGGCGGGGTGGACAGCGTAGTCGTGTGTGGCTTAACAACCAGCGGTTGCGTTCGCGCAACCGCAGTAGATGCATTGTCGTGTAATTTTCCTGTGTGGGTTGTCAAAGAGGCCTGCGGAGACAGAAACATTGACGCTCACAACGCGAACTTGCACGACCTACACGCAAAGTATACTGAAGTTGTTAGTCTTGACGCCGTGTCGTCATATTTTGCTAAGAGAAAAGCGGAGGACGACCATGCCTAAAACACTTTATGACAAGCTTTGGGATAAGCATTTCGTTACTTCAGTTGATGGTGACGGGTTGCTGTACATTGATAGGCACTTGATTCATGAAGTGACTTCACCTCAGGCATTTGATGGTTTAAAACAATTCAACAGAAAAGCAAGACGACCTGACTTAACGATAGCGACGATGGATCATAGCATTTCTACGCAGTCGGCTAGTTTAGATGCCTGTGGTCCAAAGAACGCGTTGCAGTTAAAGACCTTAATTAAAAACTGCCACGCTAATAACATCGTTTTATATCCAGTAGGAGACAGTCACCAAGGTATTGTGCATGTTATGGGGCCGGAAATGGGGCTTATTCATCCTGGTATGACCGTGGTGTGTGGCGACTCGCACACCGCTACCCATGGCGCCTTGGGCACGCTAGCTTTTGGCATTGGCACATCAGATGTAGAGCATGTGTTAGCTACCCAAACCATTCGCCAAAGCAAAGCAAAGAATATGCGGGTTAATTTTAATGGCGAGCTACCCGAAGGGGTCTTCGCTAAAGATATGATTTTAGCCTTAATTCGAGAAATTGGACACGACGGTGCAACCGGGTATGTCGTGGAGTATAGCGGAGACGCGATATCGAGTTTATCGATAGAGGGGCGAATGACAATCTGCAACATGAGTATCGAAGCCGGTGCGAAAGCAGGCATGATTGCACCGGATGATGTCACCTTTCGCTACTTAGACGGAAAAGCATTTTCGCCTAAAGGAGAGAAGTTCGAGGCAATGAAAGTTGCTTGGTCGGCGCTTTTTTCAGATGCTGATGCAGAATTTGATAAAACAGTCGACATTGATGTGTCTCGTTTATCCCCTCAGGTAACGTGGGGAACTAACCCAGGACAAGTTATCGGCATCGATGAAGCTGTACCTCAATTGCCTGACAGTTATTCCGACGGCGATGCTAGCGCTATGCAGAAGGCGCTACAGTATATGGACATTAACGCTGGGCAAAGCATAGACGATGTTGCTATTTCCCATGTATTTATTGGTTCGTGTACAAACAGTCGAATAGAAGACTTAAGAGAAGCCGCTGCGGTGGCATTAAATGGGCAAGTGGCCGATCAAGTCAAAGCGATTGTGGTACCCGGTTCGATGCGAGTGAAAAAACTTGCCGAAGAAGAGGGGCTAGATCGCGTGTTTATTAATGCGGGGTTTGAATGGCGATTGCCCGGATGTTCAATGTGTTTAGGGATGAACGATGATGTGCTTAAAGAAGGCGACCGCTGTGCGTCTACCAGCAATCGAAACTTTGAAGGCAGACAGGGGCGAGGCGCTAGAACGCACTTAGTTAGCCCAGCCATGGCCGCGGGTGCGGCACTTAAAGGTAAACTCACCGATGTTAGATTGCTATTAAGGGGGCAGCCATGAAACCATTAATAACGGTTGAATCTAAGGCAATACCTTTTGCAGAAAATAACGTGGATACTGATCAACTGCTGCCAAAGCAATTTCTGACAGAAATAACGCGGCAAGGTTTTGGAAAACACCTTCTTCATGATGTACGTTACCTCGACAACAATGAAAGCGTTTTAAATCCAGATTGTGTGCTTAATGATCCTGTGTATGCTGGCGCTGAAATATTACTGGCGGGTGAAAATTTTGGTTGTGGTTCGAGTCGTGAGCATGCGCCATGGGCTATCGCTGATTTTGGCTTTCGTGTGATTATAGCCAAAGGGTTTGCTGATATTTTCTATGCGAATTGTCTTAATAATCAGATTCTACCGATTACATTACCCCGCATTGTGGTTGACGATATTGTGATGCAATGTCGGCAGGATCCGAATCAATTGGTATGTGTTGATTTAAGCAATCAGCAGGTTCGGTTTAACAGTGATGTTTTCAGTTTTGCTATTCCGCTTCACCATAAACAAAATTTGTTAACTGGAGTAGATAAAATAGGAAGAACATTACTGGAAGAAAACGCTATTGCTGAGTACGAAGCAAAAGCGTTGCATATATAGACGCTCTATTAAACGCTGGACTTCACAGACTAAAACTATTTTTCAGTTCAGTATCAAGCCTCACATGACTTGAATAATATGTATTGGTCCGTTGTTAAAAGGGCCAATACATAATTTCAGGGAGGTTATTATCATGAATGAGTTAACGCTAGAAGATCTTAATAGCGTAGATGGCGAATCAAGAGAGGCATCTGCCTCTCTTTTTTGGAAAGTAAAATGACTGTACTATTTTTATTAAATTATACGACGTCATTGTTTCTTGTTTTTATACTCATGGGGGCGCTCACGCCCGACAATCCGTACATGCGTTTTGCTTTATATTTAACTGTTATCTTATTGGTGACAGTGGTTTGCTGGATATGGGGCAGACATTCAATAATTAAGCGCGGTAAGTATATCTATATCCAAACATTTCCAACTTTCAGTAGAATTAGCGCAGAAGAAGTGGGGAGCCTTACCATTATCGAGAAGCATGTATTGGTTAATAAAAAAGATGGAAGTCAGAGTAAATTTCATTTTATGTTTGGTCCGACAGGCGGGATCCATGCTTCTGTCGCCCCATTGATCGTTAACCAAATAAAAAGGCTATAACCCACACCTGCGTGTCGCGGCCCAATGAACGCAGTAAGCGTGTTTATTGGGGCAAACAAACATTATTGTGTTCACCTGCTTTTACGGAAAAACGCTTTGTTATGCATTGATTATTCCCCGCTCAATAAACACTATTTTAGCAGCAGATGCTGCATTCAAAGCAGCTGGAAACCCTGCGTAGACAGACATCTGAATGATGATTTCAACTATTTCCTCTGGTGTGCATCCAACATTTAGCGCTGCATTAAGATGGACTCTGAGCTGAGGCTCAGCATTACCCATAGCGGAAAGAGCCGCTACAGTAGCGATTTCACGAGATTTTAAATCCAAGCCTTGTCGACTATAAATATCGCCAAACGGATATTCAATTGTGTAACGAGCTAAATCGGGGGCTATCTTCTTCAGTGATTCAATAACTCTTTCGCCAGCTTCACCATCAATTTCCTTCAGTTTTTCTAAGCCCCTAACAAATCTTTTGTGATCTTCATTGTTCATAGTTTGCCCCTTTTCGATAGTTGAATAAGATAGAGATGAACAACCATCTAATACCAAGCATCCATAGGAAACCGCTGTCAAAATCAGTGATGATTGAAGAAATTCTCGTTTGCTTTCATCAGGTTGATCTGGCTTAGTTTCCATACGGTTACTTTCTGCTGTTTCATCTATCAGCTAGGCTAAACCTTAGAGTTAACTCTCAGTCAAGTGATATCTTTCCTTCCAGGGCAGTCTGATAAAGTTCGATTTTTTCATATAGTTTTTTGAGATGTTGATTTTGCAAGGCTATTTGGTGTTGCAGGTTATTTGAATGCTCGGCAAGTAATTCTTTTCGCTGAAGTAAAGTTGTATTACCTTTTTTCCTTAACGATGCATACTCAATGATTTTATCAAGAGACATGCCAGTGTCTTTTAATCGTTGAACAAATTCAATCCATGTTACATCTTTCTCAGTGAATGAACGGTGGCCATTAGGTAGCCGATAAATATCGTCTAATAAGCCAATTTTGTCGTAGTATCTCACCGTATGAGGGCTTAATCCGACTCGTTTTGAAAATTCAGTTACGTTCATATAGGTGGTTAGCTACACTTCTAAAATAGTATTAAAGCCGCCATAAATTAAACGCTTACCATCAAAAGGCATTGGATTGTTATCGGGATGCATTCTTGGATCTTCCATCAATGCTTTCCACCCAGCATCTCGAGCTTCTTTAGAAGGCCATGTGACCCAGGAAAAAACGACTGACTCATTTGCTTCTCGCTTTACTGACATTGGGAATGAAGTTACTTCGCCTTCGGGAACATCATCTTCCCAAGTTTCTATTATTTTTAATGCCCCATGATCCTTAAACACAACAGCAGCAGTTTTTGCGTGTTCAATGTACTTTTCTTTATTCGAGGTGGGGACAGCCGCAACAAATCCATCAACATAACTCATTTTAATATCCTTAATTCGTTCCTTACATACGAAATTTATTTGGAGGCAAACACAAACAAATATAGCAGAGGCTTAATGAGAGTGTTCGTTGATCCCGCCGGTTTTTTTCTGCGAATGCACAGCTAGTTCACTAAGGCTGTAACCATGGCAAGTAGCATTCACCTTTAACCCTAATATCAATTCAACGTCTAAAACTATTTATTAGTTCAGTATCGAGCCTCGTATGACTTGAATAATATGTATTGGTCCGTTGTTAAAGGTACCAAATATACTTTTATGGATTTTATTATCTTAATAAAGGTCGGTTATATGGAGTGTAACGGAATGCGGGAATTAAATGTAAATGACATTGAACAAGTAAATGGTGGCGTTAGTCAAGCTACTGCAATTGGTGTCAATACGGCAATAGCGACTGCTGGAGTTGGGGCGTCAGCTGCTATGACGTCTGCTGGATTAGCACTAACTGCAACAGGTGTCGGTATTGTGGCCGGGCTTATTTTAGTTTCAGTTGCTGTAACTACTTCTTATATAATGGAAAATTGATAAATGCGAGGAGGGTTCCTATCCTCCAATTTGGGTTCTAGTATGTTTAAAAAAAGACAATCTGTCTCTCAACCTAGTAAAAGCACTTATCTGTTTATAGGCTGCTGTTTTGGTATTTCAATTGGCATCATGGTTGGCATGATTATTTTCTCATAATGGAAACTCTGCTTGTACAAGTAGATAACATCGCCTCTATAAGTCCATAGTTTTGGGAACCTATGGGCGAATGCCCAGCTAGCGCGCTTAAAAGCCGATAGCGGTACTGAAAGCGTTCGCGGTTTTCCCCGCAACTTACTTGCTCGAGATAATCGGCTTAAGCCATCAGCACGTTTATGTTTACGTTATATTTTTACGATAAAAATATGGCCGCTTTAGGTAATTCGCCAATAAGGAGCCTCTCCAAAATATTCGGCTAAGAAGTCGATAAGGCCTCTCACTTTTCTAGATAGATGACGAGTTTGTGGGTAAACGGCATAAGCATTAACAGCCTTATTTTTTAGTTGCTCACTAAATAAAGGGATCAGTTGACCGGCATTGATTGCTTGATAACAAATAAAGTCTGGGCCTAATAGTAAGCCTCTGCCCGCCACTGCCGCTTCACATAAATAATCACCGTTGTTTGAGCTGAGCACAACCGGGGCTTTAATCGTCACGGCTTCGCCTTTGGCTGTTTTAAATTGCCATACATCCGGTATGAGGTTGTAGCGTAAACGCACGTGTCCCGTATTTAAATCTTCTGGTGTTTTTGGGGTGCCATATTGCTTTAAATATGCCGGGCTGGCGCATAATACAGGCACGATTGAGGTAATCTTTTTCGCTTTGAGGCTAGAGTCCGTTAAGTTAGAAATCCTAATGGCTAAATCGTAACCCTCTTCAATTAAATCGATTTTACGATCGTTAAAATCTACGTCAAAAAGTATATCCGGGTGCAGGTAGTTAAACTGCGCTATTGCCGGGGCAAGGTGTTTAAGGCCAAAGGAAAAAGGAACTGAAATTTTAATTTTACCCGTGAATGAGCAATATTCGTCCTTAATGTTCGATTCTACTTCTGCCAAATCATCTAAGATCCGCGTACATTCTTTATAGTAATGACGACCTGAGTCAGTTAAAACTTGCGAACGGGTTGTACGGCTTAGCAACGTAACCCCTAGGCGTTTTTCTAACTCGGCTAACTTACGGCTTACCGCTGACTTCACCAAACCGAGTTGTTCCGCTGCTTTTGTAATGCTCCCCGCTTCGACAATACGTACAAAGGTTTGCATATCTTCAAATTTATTCATGGCATCGCCTTAAATGTTCATATTAAAAGAACAATGATTTCTATATTAGGTTATTTATCTCATTTGTATCAACAGTAGAATGGCTAGGACATGAGTACTGATCATGAAAATTTATTGGAGGATATTCAAATGAAATCAGTTTTAGCCGTTAACGCCAGTGGCCGTTATCAAGACTCTTTGACCAGGCAGGTATCTGCAATGTTAATCGATGAGCTGAAAAATCAGCGCGCTGACCTGGAAGTCAATGAACGGGATTTAGCTCAGGGTTTACCATTTGTCGACCAGCAGTGGATTGGGGCAAACTTCACCGATCCTGATCAAAGAGATCCACAGCAAAAACAAACCTTGGCCTTCTCTGATGAATTGGTCAAAGAGTTGCAACATGCAGATACAATTGTGATTGGATCACCTGTCTATAATTTTGGCGTACCTGCCGCACTGAAAGCTTGGGTGGATTTAGTGGCTCGAGCGCGTCTTACCTTCCGCTATACAGAAAATGGCCCAGAAGGGTTAGTAAACAATAAGAAAGTATATTTGGTTATGGCATCGGGTGGGGTACCAATTGGCAGTGCAATGGATTTCGCGACCCCTTATATACAACACGTATTAGGCTTTTTAGGTATGACGGATGTCACCGTTGTCGATGCAACGAAGATTGATCTTAAAAACGGTGAAGTCCTAGCTCAGCTATAAACTAACGAAGCGCAAATTTCGCGCTTACGTTTATATCGTTTAAACAGAGGAGTGAAATGGTGAATCAAGATAGAAAAGTACACAAGATTTACAATGGACTAAAGGCTTACGATGGTGCGGGGGTGCAGCTTTCGCGTATTATTGGTACGCCACAGCTTGATATGCTTGATCCATTTCTACTTCTGGACACTTTTAATTCGGATCAACCTCAAGATTATATTGCTGGGTTTCCGCCACATCCCCATCGTGGCTTTGAAACGGTAACGTATATGTTAGCTGGCAGGATGCGCCATCAGGATAGCGCGGGGAACAATGGTGTAATTGAAGCTGGTGGTGTGCAATGGATGACAGCCGGTAAAGGGATTATTCATTCTGAAATGCCTGAACAAGAGGCGGGCTTGATGGCGGGGTTTCAACTGTGGGTAAACTTACCTCAATCTCATAAAATGATGGAGCCACGTTACCAGGAAAAAGCCAATGACGAGATCCCCGTAGAGACATCCGAAGGGGTGCGTCTTAAAGTGATTGCAGGGCAAACCCGAAAAGGGACTAGCGGGGTGATTGACAATGCCTTTGTAGCTCCTATTTACTGGGATGTTCAGCAACAAATGGGGGGGCCGTTTACCGAAAACATTCCCAAAGGGCATAACGCTTTTATTTATGTGTATGAAGGCGAAATTCAACTTTCAGGCGATGGTGAGCAAGTATCAGCAGGACAAATTGCAGTCTTAAGTGATGGAAATACCGTAGAGATAAATGCGCTAAGTGCTGCCAAATACTTGCTGATTGCAGGCAAGCCTTTAAATGAGCCGGTTGCCAGAGGCGGCCCCTTCGTGATGAATATACGGCAAGAAATCAATCAAGCATTTGAGGATTATCAAGCTGGACGATTTTAAGTGTACTGGCTCAGACCTGACCAAACGT
>NZ_JBAHZB010000057.1:0-22184 GCF_036697315.1 Alteromonas sp. 14N.309.X.WAT.G.H12 | reverse complement strand
CAATATGGGAGGGGACGCCGCCAAGACTCCGGTCGTAGAATGGTGAAGTGTCATTGATGACAACTTCACAGATCGCCGATTCTTCGTCATAGCTGATTAAACGGTTGATCAGTATCATCGGGGCTTCATGGGTAAGCACCTCTTGAATATCATAGGTTTTCATGCAGATGCTCCAGGATCAGGCTGATATTATTTCCACCGAAAGCAAAGGAGTTGGACATACAATAGACGGGTTTTTCGACTTTCCCATCGGCGACCATGGTCAACGGTGGCAAACGGGGATCCACGGTTGATGTGCGATTTTTAGGTAGTTGCACTTGGGGTTGCTCAGTGGTCATTAATAGCCAGCAGAAGGCGGCTTCCAAGGCGCCCGCCGCACCTAATGTATGTCCGGTAAGGTGTTTAGTGGAGCTACAAGGGACGTCACAGCCAAATAGTCGTGCCACTGCAGCCGATTCCATTTCATCATTCTTTATGGTTCCCGTGCCATGCAGGTTCAAATAATCGATATGCTCAGCTTGGCAGTGGGCGTCTGTCAGTGCGGCATTCATAGCGGCTTCGGCCCCCTTACCTTCGGGATGGGGGCTGGATATATGATAAGCATCGGAGGATTCCCCCACCCCTGATAGAGCTATTTTGCCGTGATTTTTGGTCATAAAAAATAACGCCGCCCCTTCCCCTAAATTAATACCGTCACGGGCTGCATCAAAGGGACGGCATATTTCTTTGCTTACTGCTTCTAAGGCACTAAACCCATTGACTGGCAAACCACTTAAGCTGTCTGCACCGCCGCAGATGGCGGCATCGATAATGCCTGCGCGGATAAGGGAACGGGCACTTATTAAGGCTTTTGCCCCGGACGTGCAGGCTGTTGAAATGGCATACACAGGGCCTTTGGTTCCACTTATAGCGGCAATAAAATCGGCCGTGGCCGACATTTCCTGCTTGCTGTAATGGTACCCGTGAGGCCAATTTTTGTGTTGTCTAAAATGTTGTACCGCCTCTTCACCACAGGCAATACCTGAAGTGCTGGTACCGATGATGACACCGAGACGTTGGACCGAATGACTGGCTTTCCAATCTTCAACGGCCTGGGATATTTGCCCATAGGCTGCCAAGGCCAGTTGGTTATTTCTCGACTGTTGATGAGGAGGGAAACTCTGCATATCTGGTAGGGGAGCGGAGACCTGTCCTACCCACAAAGGATGATTTTCAACATGCAAGTGGGTATCGCAGGTAAGATAGACCTGTTTTTCGTCTAGTGTCGTGAGTTTTTCACGTACGAGGGTTTTATCTATACCCAGTGAACAAACTATACCCAGTGTATCGAGAGTAATCGCCATACTTACTTTACGGTCTCCAACGAAATTTTGTATCCCTTATCTAAATGGAAGATAATGGTTTTGTTATCACTTTTCTGTATTCGTATTACCGGTTCGCCCGCTTTTGTGATTTCCCGTACGTTATTTTCTCGTCGATGCAGGGAAACATTTTCGCCTTCAAGGTTGGCATCAAGTTCAGCGATGGGCCATAACGCCAGTTGAAGGTCGGCAATAATAAAGGATGGCGTTAAATTTTCCACCTCAAAATAGGTTTTTGCTTTTGTTCCGGCCGTTTCTTGCCAAACCATGGTCATGATGGGCACACCAGAAAGGGTAAAGGCCGCCAGAGCTATGTGGCCATCGCTAAATTCTGTTTGTATCATGGCTTGTTTTTGCTCGTTGTTGTAGTAAGCCGTAAGCACTTCGGTACGGCTTTCCCCCCACAATACTTCAGGCGGAGAGGAGAGCCGTAGTTGAACGCCATCACTTACAGATACTTCGTTTACCGCCTTTGATTGGGACGGCGAACTAACGCAACCGCCAAGCAAACAAAGGCCCGTAAGAAACACAACAAACAGTGAGAAATGGCGCATCACAAGGGTTCTTTACATAAGGTATGTAACACACGAAAACGGCGTTCGCTTTGTGCTACATAGGGGTTTTTCGTGTCCCAGGCATACCCTGCCAAAATGGATGAAATCATATCTCGCACGTTGTTGCTTTGCGGGGCAGAAGAAAAAATGACAGTTTGGAACTCGCCGGTATACCAAGCATTCACAAAGGTACGAAAACAGTCAATGCCCTGTTTAAGGGGGATGGCATATTCTTGTTCTAAGTCCACGGTTTCCCCCTGCAAGATACGATGAACTAGGGGGGCTATGAGTGAAGCAGAATGCAGTGCAATGGTCACGCCCGAGGAAAACACGGGATCGAGGAACTCACCGGCATTACCTAGCAGTGCATAGCCTTTGCCATGCAGTGAAGATACGCTCACACTGTATCCTCCAATCATTTTTGCGTCCTGCTGCCATTGGGCATTTTCTAATAACGGTTGCAGGTTGTCGGATTCGGCAACAAAAGCTTGAAGTCTAGCTAAAGGAGGAGAATTACCTTCAATTTGTTCATGTAATCCCACTACGCCTAGGCTACATGTACCATCAGAGAAGGGGATCAACCAATACCAAATATCTTCATGTTGTGGATGCACGGAAATAAGGATCTTATTGCGATCAAAATGGGGATCCGTAATATTGTCTTTGATATGGGTGAATATGGCGTTTCTGGTTGGTTGGCTGCTGGGGCGATCCAATTTAAGAAGACGGGGTAAAACACGTCCAAAGCCACTGGCATCTAACAGAAATCGCGCTGATACCTGGTATTCTTCTGTGTCACTCGTGACGTGAAGATATTGCTTCTCATCGATGAGTTCGATCTGATTAACCTGATGGCCAAAGCGAATAGTCAGTCCTTTTTTTTGTGCTTCATCTGCCAGTAAGTTATCGAAAGCTGCCCGTTTGACCTGATAGGTGGTACCTGGGCCAGGGGTGAACTTCTGACTAAAATTAAAATCGGTATAGTTGCCGTTTTTTGAAAAGGCGGCACCATCTTTATACTGAAACCCCAGTTGTTTAGCGTGGGCATGCAAGCTGTCAGTTAACCCCGCTTGTTCTAAATAGACCATGCTTTGGGGGAGTAAACTTTCACCGATACTAAAGCGAGGGAAGTGTGATTTTTCTAATGCCAGAACACGCCAGCCAGCCTCGGCTAGCAGGCTTCCTGCTACCGTTCCTGCAGGACCCGCACCGATAATTACTACATCAAAATCCTCTGAAGTCACGTAAATTCCTCTGTCACAAGTGGCGTTAAAATAAGCGTGAGTAACACGCCCGTTAAGACCGTCAATCCAACCTGATGTATGGCCGGAGTTTGACTGAAAATTAATACACCAAAAACACTCAAAGAGGTAATGCCCGACAGTATGATGGCAAACTGGGTATTGGGCTTACGACCCTGACTGAGATAAAAAATAAGGTAGTCTGCGGCAAGGGCCAGAATTAACATCACCGCCAGTAGATGAAATAAGGTGAGCATGGAGTCAATGACATAACTGATCACTAAGGCTCCGCCGACAATATTGAACAAGACAACCAAGGACATCAGGGCACTGCCAAAGCCATAGCGGTAAAAAATGACAAAACAGATAATCGCCAAGGTGATACAAGCAATGACGGTAACGTGATGTATGAGATCGCCCATTGACTGGGTCAACATACGGGCTTTGTCGTAGGGGATTGCATCGATAGAATCAATGGGAACATCATCGCCATTTTCAGGTTGTAAGGTAACGGCAAACCAGCCTGTCACTCCATCAGGTTGCTCAATAATATGACTCTCGTAGAGTTTCCCAAATGGCATTTTTTTAAATTCATCTGCGGTTAGAGGGGCGGCGGGGGGTGTTGGAATCGGCGACGATACCCATTCACTTACAAGGGTGAAAATACCTGTGTCTATGGCGTGTTGCCATTTTTGCCGGTTTTGTAGCTGCGCAGAGATCGGGGGTAGCCACTGACTGATTGCATCAAAGCGCGCATCTGGATAGGGAATTTGGATCTGTTTAATGATGCGCGCTTCTTTTTCAAGGTATGCCTGCAATGAGGAGGCGTGGACAAGATAGCGCTGCTGGTTCGCAAATAGATAGTGATAATGGGTGGCTTCCTGCTGCTTTAGCATGGAGGAGCTGGCGTTAAGTACTGCCGGTGATTGCACAAATTTAGGCTGGAGGTATACCACAAACAAAACCAGTACTAGGGTACAAGCGCTAAGAATGACCTTCGGGTAATGCATAAGAAAGGCAGGGTTTTTACCCTGAGAATACCGATAAAGCAGGCTTTGCTTGAAGGTGGGGGTTGCTGTGACCGGGACGATCCACATGGCAAAACCCCAAGCGGCAGTCAGGCCGGCAATAACAAAGACAGCCACCTGAGTGAGCATGGACACGCCGGTAAGGATAAAACTGCAATATCCCATTGTAGTGGTGATAAAACCCAGGGTGATGGCGGTTTTAATTTCCCGGGTATTCGGGTTCTGCAAAGGTTGCTGGTGAGCGATGATGTGTAGCGTATAGTCAACGGCAATACCGATAAGGGTGATACCAAAAACCAGCGCCAACACATGTACAGTGGGAAACACCAAAAGTAAGGCCGCAAATCCCGCGATAACCGCGGCCAGTACGGAAAGATGCACATACAAAAAAGTGTATAGATTACGGAATGTTAACCCCATAACCAGTACAAGAATAACGATGGACAGGGTACTAAAAAGTCCCATTTCTCGTTTCGCAAGTTCTGTGTTCTCCGCGTTATGAAAGGGCGCGCCTGAATAGAGTATATCTGATTGGGGATAGTCGTTTCGCCATTGCGCCAGGCGGCTTGCTAAAGTATTAAAGGACTCGACTTCTTGATTTTCCAGGCCTTCATATTCGAAGAAAAGAAAAATGCGTCGTCCTTTGTTGCCATCAAGAACAAGGTTATTGCCCTGAAGGCTAAACAGGGCGGTCTGATGGATTAAATAAGACAGCAGTGCCGCGGTGTTCAAGGTGGGATCAAAGGCAATACTGGCTGAGATAAAAGGGGACGCGGTCTCTGCAAGTCGGGTATAGAAAAAATCCCCATAACTGGCGGTGGATTGTATGGCTTGTGCAAAATCAGGGCTTAAGATCAGCGGACTGTAATGGGCATAGAAGCGCGCTAATTCCTGTAAATGACCATTATTTTGATCTTGTAGCGAAAAGTGATGCTCGTGAAGGTATAGGCGTAAGGTTGAAAGAAGTGTTGGATCACTGCCCGCTTTTACAGAAATAATCCCCTGGCGTACTGCTTGGGATGAAAAATCGTGATCTGCACGGGCTAGCTCGGAATGGTTAGTGGCGGGCAGGGCTGCCCGAATATCCGCGTTATATTGGGTACGCTCTGTGGAAACATCATAAGCAGTAAACAAGGTACAGCCGATAATAATAAGCCAATAAATGACAGCGCTGAAAGAGAACTTCATTGGTGTCACTTCACGGTGCCGACATTAGGGATATCACGGTGATATTGCTATCGCTATCGGTCATCGTGATGGATGTTATATGGGTGTGCCCACAGAGTTGAAAATCTTTAAATACAGCGGCAATGGCGCTGGATTTAGGAACCATGGCCACGCAATCGGGCTTGTCCGCCTCATCGGCAAAGGTAAAGTCATTTGCCAAGGCATCGAGATCGCCACTTAATAGTTGCTGAATTAATGATACGAAAGGTTTGGCTTGGGGCATTGCTCTGCGTCCAGCGCTTTCATCCCACAGGTAAACTTGTTGTTTTTCCATGGTTAATGTTTGCGGCACCGGGGTAATGGTTTCCCAGGATAATTGGGTGTGGGTGATACGATAACGGCCAGTAGACACAAAAGGGCGCTTTAATATTGCCAGATGCTTTTCTTGTTTAAATTTACCCTCAACAGGCAAATCCACGGAAAGGGCCAGTTTCTCTTCCACCGCACTTATGCTGAGGTTTTGTCCGTATACCTGTAGGCTCATCAAGCAAAGACATATCCGTATCATCCAGGCTTTTGTCATGGCAGTACCTTTGCAAGTTTTTCGTGCAGTATGGGCGGGCTGGCAAACTGCATTTCTTCTGTCGCCATGTCCACCGCGACTTGAACGGTGTAGGCTTTGGTTAGGGTTTTTTGTGTTGCTTTATCTTTGATTAAATAATCTATTTTAAGCCGGTTTTCGATCTCTTTTAAATAAGCGGTGACCTCGATATGTTGGCTAAAACGGGCTGAGCCAACATACTTTATCTGCATATCGATAATCGGCCACAGGTAACCGGAGTCATTCATTTGCCCATAATCATAGTCAAATAACCGCAGAAGTTCACAGCGGGCGACTTCCATATAGCGAGGGTAATTGCCATGCCATACAACCTGCATGGGGTCGCAATCATGAAAGGGAATTTCTATATCGACCTTAGCACTGAGTATGCTGTTACGACTGTTCATACAAACTCCAACGTTTATTTTCAATGGCCTCTACGGTATAGCGAAGTAATGCTTCGAGTGGGCGATCCTGTGTGAGTGGCTCAAAAAACGACACGATATCATCATACATGGCAATCACAGGTGGCGTCAGTGTCGATTTATCCAACTCACCTTGGGCAAAGCGCAAACGTAAGGCCTGTACGGCGCCCAATAGGGTACTGGCGAGCACCTGTTCTGTGAGCTGTAAAACCCGCAAGGCATCCCTTGAGGCAATGGTTCCCATACTGACTTTATCTTGATTATGGCATTCCGTTGAACGAGAAAATACGCTGGCGGGCATGGTATGTTTCAATGCCTCTGCGGTGTATGCTGAGGCACCAATCTGTACGGCTTTAAAGCCATGATTGATAAATCGGGTTGCAGGATCCGCACCGCTTAGGTTAGGTGCCAGGCCGTTGTTATAACGGGTATCAACCAGCGAAGCGAGTTGTCTGTCTGCTAAATCGGCCTGATTGGCTACCAAGACTTTCAAGGTATCCATGGCCATGGCAATGTGGCCACCATAGAAATGACCGCCATGAAGCACATGCTCGCCTTCACCATCAATAAGCGGGTTGTCGTTGGCTGAATTGAGTTCATTTTCAATTAACGAACGCAGCCAAGGAAGGGCATCAGCCAGCGTACCTATCACATGGGGCGCACATCGGATGGAGTAGCGGTCCTGCAATCGATGGGAATTTCTCGGATGGGTAAAATGATTGAGATCCTGTTGGATCCAAGCGGCTACTTGCTGCTGACCTGCATGGGGTTTGGCGGCAAACAGTTTGTCATCAAAATGGTTGCTGTTGCCTTTAAGCGCTAAGCTGCACAGTGCGGTGATCCGTGTCATCAGCTGCATTAAGTATTCGGCGCGACTGAATGCTTCGCAGGCAATGGCGGTCATCACCGCGGTGCCGTTCATGATGGCCAACCCCTCCTTTGGGCGCAACTGAATAGGCGACAGTTGGCATGATTTAAAGGCTTCGGCGCTTTGGCAAAGGTTACCGTCGAAATACACTTCTCTTTCTCCAACAAGGGCGCCGGCCACGTAGGAAAGCGGAGTTAAATCACCACTGGCTCCCACCGAACCTTCCTGGGGAATACGTGGCACGATATCATTGTTCACCATATCGACGAGCAGATGAAGCAGTTCCCAACTTACGCCAGAATAGCCTTTAGACAATGACGCTAAGCGGGTGGCCAAGATGGCGCGGCCTTGGGATTTAGAAAAATACGCGCCGAGCCCACAGCCGTGAAAACGGGATAGATGCAGGGGTAATGCAGGTACCAGCGAGGAGGGTACTTCGGTGGTAACCGAATCGCCATATCCGGTGGTGACCCCATAGATAACGCCGTCTTCTTTCAGGAGTTTGTCGAGAAAGGCCAGTGCAGAATCTATTTTTCGGCAAAAGGATGGGTGTTTTGACAAGGTGACTGCCACTTTGCCTGATGCAATTGCATTGACGTCTTCAATGGTAAGAGGATGCTCGCCAAAGACGACTTCAGGTTTGCCGTGCATACTATTTCTTCTCCGTACTAGGTGACCGCAAGACGTCTTCATCTTGCTGCCAGAAATCATAAAAATTAAACCATTGCATAGGATATTGTGCGGCGTAAAAAGCAAGCCGCTGGGCAAAACGGGCAATCACTTCATCTAGGTGTGACTGTCGGTCTTTTCTGGGCAAGGTTAAAGGGGTACTAAAATGTTCGAAAATCATGTGGTAGCCTGTTTTTTCCCGTAGGCAAAACAGCAAATACACCGGACATTCCAGCAGTGAAGCTAGAATAAAGGGGCCTTGGGAAAAGGGCGCGGGAAATCCCATAAAATCGACGTAGCTCACTCTGCCGGACACCGACACACTGGTTCTGTCGCCCACAATAACTAAGGATTCGCCTTGATCAATTTTATCTCGTAATTGGATCATCAGCGCCGGAGTGATATTACTCACTTCCATCATATTGATCCTGACGTCAGGATGAATTTTTTGCAGTAGAGAATTAAATTTAATCGCATTCTGGGTGAAGACCAGTACATTGATGGGGCTGGCATATTTGTGGGCATTGAGCGCTCGGCATACTTCAAGGTTGCCTAAATGAGAGCCGATAAAAATGGCTCCTTTGCCTGAGGTACGAATGTGCTGAAACAAGGCTTCATTGGTGTAGGTGAGATCAGCAACGGATATTCTTCCAAGCCAGGCATCAATTTTATCGAAAGCGGCATTGGAAAAAGTTAAAAAGTGTTTGTAACCGCCCCAGAAACCGGTATTTACCTGCCCATTTAACTTGGCAGCACGAAGACGAAAAGTCTCAGATGCCTTACGGGCCTGTTTGCCTGATAAATAAAAATACAACACCACCGGTGCCATCACACACATTAGAACACGTCGACCGGCGATACGGTAGACGGTTAGCAATATCTGCATGCCAAGGAGCGTGCCCCGCTCCTGAATTTTCGACCAGTGTTGTGGTGTACTCATAGAGGAAATTTTCGCCTTAACAGTGAGGGAATTCGAAGGAGCATGCCAAAGAATAACCGGGTGTGCATCCAGGATATTAACAGGTTGTCGCGAAAGAGTTTAAAGTGTGAGGCACCATCCTCGGGGTAGGTGACCTTTGTCGATTTAAAAATAATAGGGGTTTGTTGCCAATACAGGCGCACTAAAATCTCGATATCAAAATCCATCCGCTTGCCAAGAGACACTTTCTTTTGTAGTGCATTGCAGGGGGCGAGCGGATAAACACGAAAACCACACATGGTATCTTTTAATGCAAAAGACAGTGTCTCAATGGTGACCCAAAAATGGGTGATGTAGCGGCTGATAAAACGGTGTTTAGGTATACTGTCATCAAACTCGGGGGCACCACTGATCACCGCTTGTGGATTCGCTTCGCTCAGGGCCAACATGGGCGCGATATCGGCTAAATTGTGCTGTCCATCAGCGTCAATTTGGAGTGCATGGGTAAACCCCAGTTCATGAGCAACTTTTAGCCCTGTTTGTACCGCCCCGCCTTTTCCTTGATTACGTTGATGATGAACCAATTTTAGTCGTGGTGTTTCTTGCTCTAATGCTTCCAAAACAGTACGAGTGGTCTGATTACTGGCATCATTCACCATGATAATTGGCAAATTAAAAGCGCCGAGGGCGGCTACCACCTCTTGGATTTGTTGATGGTGGTTGTAATTTGGAATGATAAAGCAATATTTAGACACGGCGCATGATCACACGGCCTGTAGCATGTGTGCCCTTTTCTGAGCTGTAATTGAACAGAAATTTTTCTTCACTTTTCTGTTCGAGACTGAGCGTGATATGGGTATCAGGAACAATAACCACTTGGAATTTGAGTACTTCCACCTGCTGAACTAAGGATGAACACAAAGACAAATACTCGGCAGCAAAATGCGTTGCCCAGTCGAGTTGCACCACACCTGGCAAGATCGGCTGGCCAGGAAAATGCCCACGAAACCAGTGTAAGTTACCTGGAACAAAGAGGTTGAGCTTCACTGACTGAGACGATTGCTCGCAGTTTACCAGCTCAGGTAAAACGGGATGACAGTCAGACAAAAAGCGCCTCCAACGATTTATGAGTTAATTTTCCTTGTGTATTGTACGGCAGTGCATGAACAAAGCGCCATTTTCTGGGAAAACAAACCGGTTCAAATCGGTTAGCAAGGTATTGCTTTAATTGTGCCACTAGACGGCGCTTGTTTGCTGGCGACGCCGGGAGACAACCCGGTTGGGCCGCAACCACAATGACCAGGCTGCGTTTCGCTCCCGATAATTGCAGTAGTCGACAATTTTCTACGGCAGGGTGGTGTCGAAGATAAGCTTCCATGTCTTCCATATCCAGCCGTTTATCTTCGACTTTGGCAATTCTGTCGGTACGGCCAAGCAAGTCAAAGGTGCCGGTTTGGGTGACGGCAGCACGGTCTGCCAGTGTGGTCCATTCTTCCGCTAAATACGGCGAACGAATACGTAAGGTTGAATTTTCGCCCAGTGTGACTTCAATGCCAGCAAAGGGTCGCCATGAAGCTTCAGCGTGAGTGATTTCACGCCAGGCAATTCCGCCGGTTTCTGTACTTCCATAAACCTGAGTCGCTGGCACAGACAGTTGCTGATAAAGCAAGGTGGCCGCCTCGTTGGGTAACGGTGCGCCGGAAGAAAATATCCGTTGAAGCCTTGCTTTGTAGGGGATAAGTACATTGTCTTGCACTAGCCGGGTTAAAAAGGCCGGACTGGCAACAATAATGGCTTTTTCAATGTGAACTAGCGCCTTTGCCATATCTTCTGGGTAAAGATATTGGGGGTAAATGGTCATGGATGTCGCTAGCGGTAGCAATAATTTGAACAGCAATCCGTATACGTGCTGATGAGATACGGTGCTAACGACGCTTGCGGGGGCTGGCGATGAGTCGGAAAAGAAGGTCGCAATTAAATTGTGCACTTCGCGGTTCACTTGCCACCAGTGTTTAACAATGGGTTTGGCAGCGCCGGTGGACCCAGAGGTAAAGAAAATGAGTTTGCCAGTATGGGGCCAATGCAGAGGCGTACCCTTAGACGCTTTTGGTTCTGTAACAGTGCTATCTTCCACCGAAGGTAATTGGGCGTCGATGATTTTATCGCCACAATACGCGCTGGCTAACTGCGCCAGTTCGTGGTGTGTGTCTGGCTGGTTATTCGGCGGTAAAATAATATTACTTCCTTCCATGCCCAGGGCAAACAAACGTACTGAAAAGTCATAGGCGTTTTCGCTAAATAAGAGTACAGATTGGTGGCAAAGCCTCATAGCCTGTATTTTACGTCTATATTGGGCAACGTCCTGTCGCCATGTCTGCGCATCGACAGCCAATTCATTGTTAAAAAATAACGGGCCCTCGACGGGTAATGAGAGATCAACGGAGGTCATACTTTAACTACACATTTGCGAAATAAAAATTCCAACCCAAATAGCGCACCCATGGCAACATAAGCGATAAACCCGTTGTACAGCATCCAGCTTTGTATATCGCAATATAAAGCGGTATAGCCGCTAATTAGCCCATTTATTATGAAAAACACGCACCAAACCCCCGTAACATTACGGGTATACCTTACGCCTGAGGGCGGTAAATCGGGTTTCTGCAACTTCGCTAAGCTTTCTATTATCGTTGGCGGTTTTACCAATGATAAGGAAAAAACAACAAGTAACATGGTATTTATGGCGATGGGATACAGCTTAATGCCGGTGGCGGTATCGGCCAGTAAACTGACCAGTAGCACCGGTATACTTCCCACTGGCGCCCATACTAGCCAAGGGGGCACAGATTGACGGGCAGCCGAAAACCCCACCCTCGCAATCACGACAATAAGGAGGATGCACGCCAAGGTTGCCGGAGACAACGTCTGCAAACCAAAATACACCACAAAAGGATATAGGGCTAAAATCACGCCTATACCCCAGATGATGACGGTTTTCACACGCTTTAATTAAGCAAGTTGTTGAGTTCAGTAAGCACATCATCCACAGTACGCACTTTTTTAAAGGCTTCTGCTTCAATTTTCTTACCGGTCAGTTCACGCAGTTTTACAACAAGATCGATGGCATCAATGCTATCGAGATCCAGATCCTGATAGAGATGAGCCTCTGCGGTGATCGCCTCATTTTCTATTTCAAAGTCCTCAATTAACACGTCCTTGAGCATGTTAAAAAGTTCATCTTTTGTTTTCATCATCATAACTGCTTTTGTGATTCTATGAATGCTGCCAAATTGTCGATGGTAGCAAAATGTTGTTTTGTATCTTCAGCGTTGGCGTCAATACTTATGGCGTATTGTTTTTTTATCGCTAAGCCGAGTTCGAGTGCATCAATACTGTCTAAGCCTAAGCCATCAACGAAAAGCGGTTCGTCATTTTTGATATCCTCAGGCGTAATATCTTCTAGGTCGAGCGATTCGATGATGAGCGTTTTTAATTCGTGTTTTAAGTCACTCATAATGTTGTATATCCTCTGAAAAAAAAGCTTGTAGCGAACGGGTATAACGCCGCGTTTCTTTTGTAATTATCTCCCCTTCTTTGGGCAAGGGGGCATTATCTTTTATCTCTACCGAAAAGGTAAATTTCTTTTTAGGTACCTGATACCAGCGGTTTTCTTTTGTGAGTGTAGAAGGCGATACATTAATCCCTAAAATTAGCGGGGTTGCGCCACATCGCACGGCGATATTTGCGGCCCCCCGTTGTAGTTTTGGGGATTTCCCCGGCGTTGTCCGGGTGCCTTCTGGAAAGATGATCAGGTTATTTCCTGCCGCTAATGAGGCGTTACATGCCACAAGTACCGATTCTGGATCATCATTACTGATATAACCGGTGGCTTTAATCACACCACTTATAAACGGGTTGCGTAGCAATGACGCTTTGACAACACAATCAGCCCTTGGCAAATAGGCAATCAGAATGACCACATCAATGAGCGACGGATGATTTGCCATCACGAGTTTCCCTTGCTGTTTAGCAAGTATTTTGGCATCAGGGACGTGAAAATTCCCCACACCTATCCACTGCATTAAATTAACAAAGAAACGGAATGTGCGACTTACCCATTTTTTGGCCTCTTGTTGTTTTTTATGCGGATCTTTGTAGAGCCACGAAAGCAGAGGGAAAAGGGTCGAAGACAGTAGTAAGCCGCCAATGCCGAACACGGCGAAACAAAAGCCCGTTGCCAGTACGCGATAGAAATAAGATAAAAAGGCTAACATGGTGTGTACTTCCATTGCCAGCCTTGGGCGTGATTAACCGCATTTTGCGATTTGCTTATGTCTTGGGCAAAAACCACCGAGAGCGGCAGACCCCCATCGGGGCTTTGGGGTGAAGGCTTTTGGGTTAGGCGAATATTGGCTTTTTTCTTCGGTTCGATAATAAAAGCAAGTGCATGACTGATTTGTTGTTCGTCTTGAAAGCCCTCAAATAAAGGGGGAAGGGCTTGGTCGACATGCACGACCATAACTGAGGATTGATCTCGGTGTGCTTTGGCAATTCCCTCTGCAATTGCCATGGGTAAGGTGTTTGCTCCGGCAACAACGGTGGTAGAGGGCATGGTTGATGCACTTAATATGGAAAATAGACCGGCCACCGCGTTATGAACTGACAAACTAAACGCGGTGGGGGAAAGGGGGGCTTTTTCTGCCAAGGTTTCAAGTAGCGCTGAGGTCTGTGTTAAATCGCCATGACGGGAGCTAAATACGGTGGCCAGAGGTTGGGGATAACCGTCACTGGTTTGATAGGCACAGTGCAGTGCCATTTTCATGAATGGGGATAATCTGCGTCTTTGCATGGCACTTACCCACGGAAGCTTAGGCCAGCCTCTTGTATCCAGCGCTAAGGACGCATCAGCCTTAAAAGCGATGCTCGCTGACTGACAGGTTTTTTGCCAATAAGTAAGGTTAGTTAAATGAAAAGTAAAATCCATTGTCTATTAAATACCAGTTCACCGAACAGAGACTATCCGTAATTTCCGTTAACTACCACGTAACTGTGTTGAAAGGGCGGAATGTTACCATTTGGCGTGCTGGCAGTCTATTGATGAAACCTTGGTTTAGTCCTGGGCAAGAAGCGAAAAAAAGGGGGGAGATTTTGGTCGATGGGGGGTCATTGGGCGCTTTTATTTGAGAAAGAAACCCTTACATCAGGAGAACAGCCCTATTAACGTTAAAGAAAATGCAAAAACAGGGTTAAAATTTAAAAGGGGAAGCTGCGGGAAACCACAGCTTCCTACCATCCGTCGGAGATTTTAGAAGCGATATTCCAAACCAATACTGGCTTGTTTTAAATCGGTGTCAAAGTCAGCATCATCTATATCGTCCGAGAAAGTATCGGCGTCCATGTCGGCATCGTAAACGGTATACTCGGCATTAACTAAGAAGTTCTCCGTGATGTTATAGGACAGCCCAGCACCAATAAATAGACTCTCGTCATCATAGTTGCCCGATACCCCCGCAACATCGTAATCGGTTTCCCACCATAACTGTCCTGCCTTGGCATAAACGGCAAACTTGTTGGTAATGGGGAGTATGCCCTTCACTCCGGCAGTCCAACCGTCGGTGTCGGCGCTAGATAGGTCGTTACCATAATCGCCGAAATCAATCGCGGACCCCTCAATGGCAAAGTAGCGGCTAAAACGGTAGCCCACAATACCTTGCAGTACGTCGTTGTCATCATCGAAATCGTCGTTACCATCAACTTTTAAGTAGCCATAATTACCGCCCACATAAAAGCCCGGATCATCTTGCCAGGGCGTGTCTAAAGATTGAGAAAAAGCGGCGGTGGAAGTCAATGAGGTAAGCGCTGCAATGCCCGCGAAAATTGGAAGTGATTTTTTCATCCTAAATGTCCTCTATTTGATTAACAATTACTGAATTGGAGCACCTTCACTGTTTCAATCGTCATGCCATCTAATTTGGTGGTGATTTGTACAAAAAAAGGGGGTTAAACCTTAAATTCGGGTAAAAAAAGAACAGCGTGAATAAACAACGTGAAACCGCTGCAAAATGTTTGTAGGGTTTACAAGAGGCATGAATCAGTGCCAATGAGAGGGTAAGCAGGAGAGAGGGTGAGCCAGATAATTCAACAGTCCATGGATTTGTATCCACAGGGAGTACCAGAGGCAACAGCTTTACCGTCAGGTGAGTTTTTAAGCACCAATCGGGAAGGCGAAGTGTCGGTAGTTGCACCAGATAAGCCCACACTAACAGTGGTGGCACCACCAAAAGAAAAGCGAAATGGCAGTGGGATTTTACTGTGCCCCGGTGGCGGCTATGAACGATTAGCAATGGATAGAGAAGGGTTTCATGTGGCTCAGCGTTTGGTTCAATACGGGATCACCGTCTTTGTATTAAAGTATCGAGTGCCATCGGCCATGGGGATGCAAGACCCGTCCATAGGGCCGCTACAAGATGCCCAACAAGCCATGTGGCTAATCCATTCACAAAGGGCGCGATGGGCAATTGATACATCTAAAGTGGGGGTGATGGGCTTTTCTGCCGGTGGGCATTTGGCCGCCACATTATCCACGTGGTTTAAAAAGCCCCTGTTCCCAGAGCGGGGTAGAAAACATCTTCGTCCGGCATTTCAAATATTGATTTACCCGGTGATATCGATGGAAGGTGACATAACCCATCAGGGTTGCCGTCATGCTCTCTTAGGGGAGAACCCGACAGTGGAAAAAGTTAAGGGGTTGAGTGTCCAAACACAGGTTACCACTAACACACCCCCAGCCTATATGGTGCATGCCAATGACGATAAGTCCGTGCCCGTGGCAAATGCATTGTGCTTTCATCAGGCCTTAATAGAAAAACGGGTGCCGGTACAATTACTGTTACTGCCAAAAGGGGGGCATGGTTTTGGCCTGCATCACCCAACGGATTGGTTTGCAAACATGATGGAGTGGCTCACTATTGAGGGATATGTCGATAAATGACAGACGAAAAAAAAGCCCGCAAACGGGCTTTTTTAATGTTGTTACTTTTTACAGGGTAAAGGCAAATAAAGCGGAGCCTGCTTCATGATAATCAACGGCCATAGCGATGGATAGCAAGGTAATGTTAAGGATGGAAAAACCAAATACCTGGCGAGCCCAACCGTTAATATCAATATCTCGGCGATAGCCTCGTAAGGCCATCAGCAGCCACCAAAAGCTGGTGGTGGCTGCGACGGCTAAGAAGCCTATGCCGGTATACCCACTGATGGGTAAAAGCAAGGTGACTAAGGCAAATACGGCAATATAAAGCACGATTTGCTGTTTCGCTTTACTGATCCCTTCTGCGACGGGAAGTACAGGAATGCCTGCGGCTTCGTAGTCTTTAAAACGGAAAATGGCGATGGCATAGGAATGGGGCATTTGCCACAAACTAAACATCACCAGCAAAATAGCGGCTGCAGTATCAAACTGCGCGCTCACCGCACAATACCCTACCACAGGAGGTACGGCACCAGACAGACTACCCACCAAGGTGCCGTAAACCGAGTTACGCTTCATATACAGGCTGTATATACCCACATAAACCACATAACCTAATGCGGCAAAGAATACCGCGGTGGCATTAGTGTAGATGCCTAACAGGGTGAAGCCCATGATACCGAGTACCACACCGTGCCAGAATGCCGCTTTTACTGACATTTCGCCAGTGACCGTGACCCGCGAGCGGGTACGTTGCATCTTGGCGTCTATATCCCGGTCTATGCAGTTATTGATTGCACAGCCTGAAGCGACAACCAATGACAAGCCAATGAGGGTTGCAGCCATAAGTACCAGGTCAATATCCCCCCGTGAAGCCAATAAAAATCCACCGGCTACGGAAATGAGATTGCCCATAATGATACCAGGCTTAGTCACGGTTAAGTAACGACGAAACATGGGGTGTATTCTCCCGTTTACAGTATTCAACGTGCGTAGGATGTACCAGCCGAAGCTAGTACATCATCATCGCGTTGGACTCGTAGATAATCCAGACAGATAGACCCACCACCATAATGATGATAAGGGCGCTGAATAAAAACGAGATAGTGCTGGCTTTGCCGTCTTCTGTGACGAAATTCAGATGCAGGAAGTATTTTAAATGCACCCAGATTTGCACCACACCCATTGTGACGATACTCCAGATGGTGGCGCCTTTTGAAAAGTCGCCTTCCATTACCATCCAAAATGGAATAGCTGTCAAAATCACCGACAATACGAAACCAATAACGTAAGACTTTACATCACCGTGATCGGCTGCGTGATCGACTGAATTTGCATTATGCTGACTCATTACACCGCTCCCATCAGATAAACAACAGTGAATACGCAAATCCAAACAATATCCAAGAAGTGCCAGAATAAGCTTAGGGCACTTAGGCGGGTTACTGTTTGGTTACCCAATCCTCGGCGCAGAACTTCGATGATCATAATGGTCATCCAAATTAAGCCAGAGGTGACGTGCAAACCGTGCAAGCCAACCAGCGAGAAGAACGCGGTTAAAAATGCACTTGTTTGCGGGCCATTGCCATGCTCGATAAGGTGATGGAATTCATAGATTTCCATACCAATAAACACAGCGCCGAAGGCCCAGGTAACAACCAACCATAATAGTGTGCCGCCTTTATTTTGCTTGTGGGCACAAATCATGGAGAAGCCGAAGGTAATACTACTTAAAAGTAGTGCTGCGGTTTCTACAGCGACGAAATCCAGTTCGAAGATATCTTTACCGGACACACCGCCGGCCGTGTTCATAAACAACACGGCATAGGTGGCAAAGAAAGATGCGAACAACAAGCAGTCGGTCATCAGGTAGATCCAGAAACCAAACACATTGTTGTTTTCGTGATGCTCGTGCTCGTGATGCATATCAGTGGCTACTGTACTCATGCGTTCACCCCTTTAGATGCTGCTGTTAAGTGAGCATCTTCAATACGTTCAACTTCATCAGGCTGTACGTAGTAATCCACATCGCTGGTATAACAACGTTTGATGAATACTGCGATACCACCAATCAGGCCAATGATGGCCAACCACCAGATATGCCAAATCATGGCAAAACACATTGTGGTGAAACAGGCGCTCATAAAGACACCCGCTGAGGTGTTCTTAGGCATATGAATAGGTTCATATTTGTCCAAACGCTGGTAAGACTCACCCCGTTCTTTCATGTCTGTCCACGCATCAATGTCTCTGATGTGAGGAATGTGCGCAAAGTTATAGAACTGAGGTGGAGACGCGGTTGACCACTCAAGTGTATGGCCATTCCACGGATCGCCTGTAGTATCTTTCAGTTGTTCGCGGTTTTTGAAGCTCACGAACAATTGTAATAACTGGAAGAAAATACCAAAGGCAATGACAAGGGCACCAAAGGCAGCGATGTAAAGCCAGATATTCCAATCCGGGTTGTCGGTGTGGTTTAAGCGACGCGTCATCCCCATAAAGCCAAGAACATACAAGGGCATAAACGCGAGCATGAAACCAATCTGCCAGCACCAGAAGGAATATTTACCCAGTCTCTCGTTCAGTTTAAAGCCCATGGCTTTAGGGAACCAGAACGCAAAACCAGCAAGATAACCAAATACCGCACCGCCGATAATGGTGTTGTGGAAGTGGGCAATCAAAAACAGGCTGTTATGCAATACATAGTCGGCACCTGGAATAGCAAGCAGAACGCCGGTCATACCACCGATGGTGAAAGTCACCATAAAGCCTAAGGTCCACAATACAGGTACACCAATAACCAGGCGACCACGGTACATAGTGAACAACCAGTTAAACAGTTTCACCCCTGTGGGCACCGCAATGACCATGGTCATAATGCCGAAGAAGGCGTTCACGTTGGCGCTGGATCCCATTGTGAAGAAGTGGTGTAACCACACAATGAAACCTAGGATAGCAATGGCGCCAGAGGCATAAACCATTGATTTATAGCCGAATAGACGCTTACCCGTAAAGGTCGAAATAATTTCTGAGAAAATACCAAATGCTGGCAACACCAGAATATACACTTCAGGGTGTCCCCATGCCCAGAACAGGTTGATGTACATCATGGAGTTACCGCCTGCTTCGTTAGTGAAGAAGTGGAAGTCCAAATATCTGTCTAGGGTCAGCATGGCCAGTACGGCAGTCAAAATAGGGAATGACGCAGCAATCAAGATGTTGGCCCAGGTACATGTCCAGGTGAAAATTGGCATTTGCATTAACTTCATGCCTGGTGCACGCATCTTAATAACGGTAACTAAGAAGTTAACCGCAGTAAGGAGCGTACCGAGCCCGGATATCTGCAAGGCCCATATGTAGTAGTCCACACCGACCCCGGGACTAAACTCCAGCCCAGCAAGTGGCGGATAGGCTACCCATCCTGTTTTAGCAAATTCACCCAAACCTAATGAAATATTAACCAAGATAGCGCCACCGGCGGTTAACCAGAAGCTAAGGTTGTTCAGGAAGGGGAAGGCCACATCTCGTGCACCAATCTGTAACGGCAACACAATGTTCATCAGACCAATCATAAATGGCATGGCCATGAAGATGATCATAATAACACCGTGAGCGGTGAAGATTTGGTCGTAATGCTCTGGTGGTAGGTAACCTTCTGCGCCGTTGGTAGCCACAGCCAGTTGCGTACGCATCATAATGGCATCGGCAAAACCACGCAGCAGCATGATCATGGCTAGGATGATGTACATTACGCCAAGACGCTTATGGTCGATAGATGTGATCCAATCGTTCCACAGTGTACCCCACTGCTTCGCTTTGGTGATTAAAACCGCAAGTACGAGGCCAAGAATCGCTACCACACCCAAGGTAATCATAATAATGGGTTCGTGGTAGGGCACTGCCTCTATGGATAATTTACCTAAAAAAGACATAGTTACTCTTCAACTCCCATATGATGGCCTTCATGCTTACCGGAAACTGCGTTTTTCGGCTTGCTGTAGAAGTCCATAGAACCGTGATCTTTCATATATTTCATGACGATCTCGTGGAACAAGCCATCACTTACGTCGCCGTAATAGGTGACTGGGTGATATTCCGTGGGTTCTGCCAGTGTTTTATAGCTTTCAGACGTGAGTGACCCGCCTTGTTGCTTCACTTTTGCTACCCAAGCATCAAAATCTGCTTCAGTGGGCGTTGCAATCGTATCGAATTTCATGCCTGTAAAACCGGCACCGCTATAGTTGGCCGAGATACCTTTATAGGTACCTGGTTCGTTAGCGATAAGATGAAGTTTGGTTTCCATGCCCGCCATTGAATAGATTTGACTACCCAATTGAGGAATGAAGAATGAATTCATCGTGCCTTCGGATGTGATTTTGAATGCCACAGGCTTGTTGGCCGGAATGACCAATTCATTCACTGTAGCAATACCTTGCTCTGGGTAGATAAACAGCCATTTCCAGTTCAAAGAGACCACTTCAACAGTGAGGTGTTCGCCTTTGTCTTTCAAAGGTGCATAGGGATCCAGTGCATGAGTAGAGCGCCAGGTAATTACGCCCAGAACGATTACGATCAGAATTGGAATTGACCATACCGTGGCTTCGATTTTGGTCGAATGCGCCCATTTAGGGGTGTAGACCTCAAAATCACGGCTGGCGCGATATTTCCACGCAAAATACAGTGTCAGTACAATCACCGGAATGACCACGATAAGCATCAGAATCGTACACAGAATGATCAGGTTCTTTTCTTCGATGCCTACCTGTCCTCTCGGATCAAGTACACCACCGCTGCAACCGGCTAGTAATAGCACGATTGTGGCAAAAGCTAATTTAGAAAGGTTACGAATAGACAAAACCATGTTCCTATAACCCGGGTTTAACGTTATTGCCGTCAGATGACGACACGCATGTTTTCGATAGCGATTATCGAAGATTTTCAGATAAGTGAATGTGTTAGCGCATCAGCAAACAGTGATCATTGACACATTCATTCGTTTTTTACCCAGCAACATAACTTGCTAAGTAAAAGACGTCATATTTCACCTATCAGAAGGCGGTGCCCGACAGCCAAATTGTTGTACAAATGGTTGACGGTAGTCGTCATGAACGACTAAAAGGGGCTCCGGTGATTCGAATATGACCTGACGGGAAGACTGGGTCTGAATGAATCGAATACCTACAAAACTGATAAGTAGCAGCGGGGTATATAAAGACAAGGCATGCTGCATTACTGCGAGGGAGTGAGGTTCTACTACAAGGTTGTCATGCAGCGCGCTAACGAATTCTGAGGAATCAGCCATAGTGCCACTGATGATAAGCACAACATTGAAAATAAGAATAAGCGTCGCCAGCCATAGCAATACCCCAACACATTTCGTGCTGTTAAGGGCTATTCGATTCATCGAATAGGGATTTGCTAGGGATTGGGCTGTAACCATCTTTGTTGAAAAATCCTCACCAAGTGTTGCAAATTTAGGCGTACAAAGTCATCGGCGTGTTGCTTGGGCGTCAGAGACTAGTGAAAAACATCGCGACACTCAAGGGGGGAATAATGGAAATATTCGAAACTCACGGATGACGCGTTCATGTTATTAACACTATTAACAAATGCTTAACATGGTGTGTATGGTTGATCTAAGTCAAGTAATAACAACCTGTATCAGGCGCGGCGAAAATAGCACCTTTTTGGTGATTTATGTATGTAACTTTACCAACATTTTGCTGTGTTATTAAAAATACACGAGATCTTGGGCAGTAAAATTAACAATTTTTAAACAACCGATAAATCCACCGATTTTTGCGCTGAATGGAAAAACCCGAGGTCTTGAATTTACCAGTACTGTTTAATAGTTGACCATTAGTAAAGCTTTTGGAGGCTGGCTAGGGCTTTAATCATGGCACAGAGGATTTTATCGGTATGTCATCTTTAGTATGTCAGAATTAAATTTCATAGAAATAAAAGCTACTGGCAAAGCTGTGCAATTCTTTATAGACTTCGCCTTTTACAACAAGTTCCTGATGAACCGTGGTAAACAATAAAGAACCCAAAAAGAGGTTTTACTGCTAGACAGACATCGGGAAAGTGACAATAAGGGTTCAAAGAATGTCTTTACAAAACGTTGGTTTAGTCGGCTGGCGAGGAATGGTCGGTTCAGTGCTTATGCAGCGTATGCAGCAAGAAAATGATTTTTCTTTTATTGAGCCAACCTTTTTTACCACTTCGCAAAAAGGCATGCCTGCACCGGATTTTGCCGGCAAAGCATGTGGTGTACTCGAAGATGCCTATGATATTGATGCGTTAAGTGCGCAAGATATTATTATCACCTGTCAGGGCGGTGATTATACCAAAGCGGTTTACTCCAAATTACGGGATGCGGGC
>NZ_JBAHZB010000056.1:0-22210 GCF_036697315.1 Alteromonas sp. 14N.309.X.WAT.G.H12 | reverse complement strand
TGGTTTATTCCCTTGCTTCCACGTTCACCCTTATGTCAGTGTTTATACAAGCTACACAGCCGCTAGCAAGGTTAAGAGCATTTAGTGGGACAGCTCAAAATCTTTCTGGAATTTTCATAAATTATGGGTGATACGGTGTATCTAGCCTTTTCTTTACGGCTTCCATATGAAGCTCTGGTTTTGTTAAGTTATTCCAACTTTGGGGCAAAGAATATTCTTGCTTGATGTAAGCCAAGAATTTTTGAACTAGCTCCACATTTACCTTTTGCTGATCAATGGTTAGTAAGGCCTGATTGAGGGCTTGTTGACAGTGACAGTGATGAACTAAGCCATCAATATTAAAAAAGGCGTTACCTAGCGTAATGACGTTTTTATTCAGCAGTAAGGCTTCTATACCAACGGTAGAATTGATTGTCATGACAGCTAAGGAATGTTCAATTAAATCTTGGGTATTATTGTTATTGGCGAATATGATTTCAGGGTTTTTATCGTGTAAATGTGTAAAACTTTTTGGCCAACTTGGATGTTCTTTTATCACAAATGTAAACGGTGTCCACTCAGGCTGCTTCTTTAAGTAATTTAACGCTGATTCTAACCTTTCATAAAACGCTTCCATATCAGGCACCCAAGGAGAATGACAAACAATTTGAGTGTCGTTAGGCACTTGAAAGGGGACAAAAATATATCGCTCTGGAGTAGTCACTTCACCGCCAGTAGCCTTTCTATTTTTATGGGGCTTTCTAACCACTAATTGTTTCTCTGTGTAGTCTACATCTCCAGTCCAATTCAGGTAAAAGTCAGCACTTCTAGGTAAAGAGTTAACCGCATTAACCCCTTTAGGATCTAATACTGTGGTATTGGGTAAAAGGCCATTTTCAAACAATTGCGTTTTTTTACCCGCTGCTTTTGCAACAATGTAGGGTGTACGATTAGGTTGTTTCATCCCATTCCAAAGTACAACGGTTTCACAAGGATGATTTTCAAACAATTGAAAATAATAGCTTGCTCTAGACTTTTCCCGATACCGATAAAAAGCTTTTACCAGAGCTCTTAGCTTGGCATTGCTTTTTAATATTGGGTAACGTACTGCCTTTCTGCGGATATGAACATCTACTAAGTCATCAATATCTAGAGTTTTTACCTTATCCATGTAAGTTAATCTTGGAAGTACAAAGGTTTTTAATTTAACTAACTCCGCCTTACCATTTAAATATTCAACAAGCTTGGCGTAATACTTATAGTGGGATGAATATCTAGATATGAATAAAATCTTTTTGCTGGATTTATTTACTTTCAAATTAAACTCATCCTTTTGAGTAACCTTAAACAGCATTAAGCAGGCCGCTTAAATGGCCTGTAGTTACATAAATAATTTGCGAATATAAAATTTTTGAGTGCGTCTATAAGAGGATTAAAAAGTGCTGTTTCAATCTAAAATTAAGTATAAGCCAAATTAGCACTCTATACTACCTGTGATGGTAGCTGTTTTTTTAGCGTTGTTTAAGGTTAGCCAAAGGAAGTTGATGGTGATACCTATGACAATGGCGTCCGTGTTTTTATGTGGGGCGTTTTTGTCAATTAAGCCTAGGTCGGGTAACCAGCCACACCTAAAGCAGATGAAATGGTGTGTTCGTTTGCTTTGTTGTTTTACTCCTTTGTGAGCGTAGCGCACCGCTAAAAGTGCCTCAGTAAGCTGTATTTTATCTACCCAGAAAACCTAAAGGATTTATAAAACAATAAGTTGCATGGTAAGGTTTACGGAAGGTAACAGTTTAAACAACCACGTACTATAGCATTCACTTTAAGGCGTTAAAGGGGTGCGATAAAGATGGCTAATAACAAACGGGAAGTGTTAAATAGTGATACGTTTCCAATTTACGGTGATGAAAACTTACCTCGAATGGTTAATTTTATTAATGAACCGGTTCTGGTTTTTTCTTCTCGCGGACATATTGAAATTATTAATAATCACGGTGCTACCTTATTGGGTGCCCAGCGGGAAGAGTTACTCGGTGAGAGTATTCTTAAATTCATCAGCGATACCTGTCTAACCTTAAAGAAAAAAATTGTTTCCAGCGCTAATTATGGTTGTATGGTCGATCTTAGTTCTTCTCCACAAGAAATTAGTTTGGTTAGGAAAGACGGCAGTTGTGTCGCCGTTGATTTATCTATTTCTTTATTAGAGAACAGTACAGATAATAGTGATGCATTGTATCTTTGTATTATTCACGATCTAACGGCACACAAAGCAGAGTTTTCAGTACTTAAAGAAAAAGCGACCACCGACCAACTTACCGGTCTTGCTAACCGACATCACTTTGCTGAAACTCTCGATCAACACTGGACCTTTGCAAATAGGGAATCTACCCCGTTAAGCCTTATCCTCATTGATATCGATCATTTTAAACAAGTGAATGACACCTTTGGTCATCTAGCAGGAGATAAGTGTTTAAAGCGCATCGGTGAGACCATTAAGCTTAGTTTACCTCATCGTGATGCTTTAGCTGCACGCTATGGGGGGGAGGAATTCGCTTTAATCCTTCCCCATTGTAACTGCCATACCGCCCATTTGTTGGCCATGAGAATCAAGCGTCACGTTACCCAATTAACCTTTAAAGAGCTATCCACGGGATCGGCGCCGTTTTTAACGGTCAGCGTGGGCGTCGTCACCCAGCTCAATCAGCGTTTTAAAAACGTGGCTTCCTTTCTTGATGCTGCTGATACGCTACTGTATCGGGCAAAGTCTCAGGGTAGAAATCAGATTTGTTTTGAATAATAAAAAAGAAGCAGTGACCTGCTTCTTTAGAATGGCTTGTTTAAACCTAAACCCAAGTTATGACTTAGGACGATTTAAAATCTGAGGATCAGGACTGACATAGGTTTGTCTTACCGGAATTGTGACCAGTTTAAGGCAAATGTCCTCTTCATCGGTGTTCGCATCAATAATAATGAGGGTTTGTCCATCTGCAGACAGGGTATAGCTGAGGTCGTGATCCGGATCACCGGAAATCTCCGGTGCAATAAATCGAAGATGGCTACTGTCTTTGTTCAGGGTGTAGGTGATAAGGGTGTTTTTATTGGAGATGGAGAGGGGACCGTCGGTGGGATCGCCCTCGGCATCATAGATGGTATAGACCGGTGGTGATTTTTCGGTATTTACCGAAACCGTATAGTTGTCACTGCATAAAGCCATTTACTTCTCCTTGTTAAAAATAGTGAAATAGGGTGGAACGGTGATGTTTTTGTCCGCTAACTGCACCAGCATCTGTTGGCTCTTATCTTGTTTCCCGAGGCACAGGGCAGCGAAGGTGTTGGCAATTAAATAGTTTGGATTGGCATTTAAGCTCATTTGTCGGTGAGACACGGCTTCTAAGTCACGGCAGTATTGTTCTAACGCTTTGTGTTTGCCTTCATGGTGACTTTGTCGGATCAGCGATACCAAGGTATCGATGCGTTCGTTAGTGGTGCCGTTGCCCCCAGGTAGGGTTGTCTTTGTATAGTTTATCTCATTGAGTAATTGTTTACTTTTTTCCCACTGATCATCATCTTGATAAAAAGAGGCTAAAGATACTTTCAGTGCGCTGCTGATATCCTCGCCGGATGTTTTATTCTCAATATCATTGAAGACTTTGCCATGCTCCACGGAGAGTAATGGCCTGTTTGTATATGACAGGGCTTTCATTAACAACACCGTTACTCTGGCATTATCGTTGCGCCATATACTGTTGTCTGCGTCTTGTTGTAGCAATGCCTTGGTCGCTTTTTTCGCATCGACCAATAAGGGAACAGTTTTTTCGTAGTCACCTCGCAACGTCAAGTAATCAGAGAGCCTTTCCAGGGTGTAGATGTAGGCTTCAATCACCGCGGCATTGGTGTTGTGTTTTTCGTAGAGTGAGCGGGAACCTTGTTCTGCTAATTCAATATTGCTAATTGCATCAGTTAACCTTCCTAGATTAATCAATGTGGTGGCGATCCACGAATAGGTGTCGTTTATATAGATTTCTGCTTGGGTTGTATCGTCTAACAAGGCCAAATGATGTTTTTTGATTACCAGTGATTTATTGAAGTAATCAAGGGCTTGCTCGTAGTTTTGTGCTTCGAATGCCACACTGCCTAACGTATTGTAGGCGTATGATAGTTCTAATTGGGCATCGGCGTTGTCTGGAAACAAATCCACCATTTTCTGGCTCAGTGCGGTATAGCGATCAAAGTCCTGTTGCGCGGTGTGGAGATCCTGCTTGTCATAAGCAATTTGGCCTAACCAAAACGCATTGGCGCCCGCGGCCTTTAATAACTCAAAATGATGGGGGGCTTCTTCTAAAAGTTCCGTTAGTCGTATTTCTGCATCTTCATAATATTGCTTGGCCGTTTCTACATCATCACGGTAATAGCGCACTTCGGCCAAGGCTTGTAGCGTTAGCCCATGTTGAAAGCGTAGTTCAAAGCTGGGAGGCGGCAGTGAAGGGGAAAACAAGCCTTGATTATTATCCTGCTGAGACTGCTCAACGTATTTTAGAGCCCGCTTACTTATGCCCTCAAGTAAATCCATGCGTTTGACGCTGCGAAGCTTATCGGCGAATTCTCCGATCATAAAGCCCATTAGGTTTTCGGCTTCTTTTCTTTTGCGCTCGGCCATAGATTGGGCTTGTTGACTGCTAATGAGTGCCACAAAGGCAAAGAGCATCAAGCACATTAATGTGGCAACGGTGCCCCGTTTTAACCAGCCCTTTTGCTTCATACTGCGTACAGAGGCGTCTATCAGGGCATGTTCGTCATCGGTGAGGGGAATAACCACATCCTGGCGTAATTCAAGGGCCTCGACCAAGGGTTTACCTTTTGAGAGTAAAAATGCCCGGCTGCGATTATCCCCTATCCACTGCTGGGTTTGTAGGGCAAGCCGGCTTTTTATTGCGAGAGCGGATTGGTGTTGTTTTACCCAATCCTGCACCCTTTGCCAACGGCGCAGCAATGCTTCATGAGTGACATTAAAACA
The DNA here is from genome assembly GCF_036697315.1 of Alteromonas sp. 14N.309.X.WAT.G.H12. NCBI lineage: Bacteria > Pseudomonadati > Pseudomonadota > Gammaproteobacteria > Alteromonadales > Alteromonadaceae > Alteromonas > Alteromonas sp. 14N.309.X.WAT.G.H12. The sequence goes on along the minus strand of NZ_JBAHZB010000056.1, from coordinate 17,217 downwards.
GGCTTCCGATTGATGTAAATGGGAGACAAAAAGGCGTTGTTCCACCATGTGTTGTACAAAGACTTTTTCATACTTGGAACCTAAACTGCGCCACTGTACCGAACGACTGGTCAATTGCTCGTTACCATAAGTCAGGTTGATCAGTTTTGACATCACCGAAGCAAAGGCTTTTTGCACTGGGGCTTCTAGCGAGGCATAGAGGCTTTCTGCCTTTACGCCAATGGCACCTTCTACACCGCCCAACCTGTTATAGGTGTCAAGCTGTAAGGTATTTTCCCGTCGTTGTAAATACAGCTCTTGCAGTGTGTATTGTAACAATGGCAAGCCATCGGGATGGTGAACGGCGTCCATACATAATCGATCATCTAAACCCACTCCCGTCTGGGGATCCTTTTCCCAAAGCAAGCCCGCTGCGGCGGCAGGTAAACGAATCATTTGACTCATCTCGATGGCAGTGGGTGGCAGCAAATCAAAATGCCCCCCTCGGTTTTTCAACTGAATGAGTGGCGGATAGTGGGATAATAAAGGGTAGAAATCATTTCTGCAGATAAGGTAAATCAACAAGGAGGTGCCGGTTGATAAACAATCGATAATATGAAAAAACTGCTCTTTTTCTGCCGTGTCGATTTGCTGATGAGAAAGAAGGGCTTCCAGTCGGTCAAAAATCAATACACAGGCAGGTGCGGTGGCGTTAGAAGTCAATAACGTTAAGCGGGTTTCAAAGTGTTCTCGTAGCGCTTCAGGTTCATCTTGTAGTTGTTTGGCTAATTGCTCGGTACTATAGCCTTCGAAAACCGGCGTATCCTTGACTTCCCAATCGAGTAAGGCGCCGGCCAGTTCTAAAAGTAACTGGCCGGGCGAGATGTCTGCGCCATCAATGCGGGTATCACTGACTACCCGCATGCCGTGATGACCATGGTGTTCTTTTAGTCGCGGAAGTAAACCGGCGTTCACAAGAGAGCTTTTGCCACTGCCACTAGGGCCTAGAATAACGGTGAGCAGTTGTCGTTGTGTTAGTTGCTTTTTTAATAGGTGAATTAATGTATCTACAGCACTTGCTCTGCCATAAAACACGTCGGCGTGTTGTTCACTAAATGCATGTAATCCGGGGAACGGTGAGCCCTGGGTCCAACTCGCGGTGGTGGCTTTCGTTTGTTCATCGAAAATGAAGTCCACTTTCGCAATGATGCGGTACCCGCGCTTACGGATGGTTTCTATGTATTGGGGAGCAGTGGCTTTATCATTCAGCGATCTGCGTAGCTGGGTAATGGCTTTATGAACGGGATTATCACCGATGTCCATATCGGGCCAGCATTGGGCAATAATATCATCGCTACTGACAACGTCCCCTTGATGCTGGCAAAGTAAAAGCAGCACATCCATGGCACGGGGCTCGACGGCGCGCTTAACTTTTCCTTTAGAGATACTGTTGTCAGAAGGATCGACCTGCCATTCGCCAATATGAAACTGCGCTGTATTCATCATTTATTAGCGGAATCTTGAACTATTCCGTCGACCCTTACGCCGATTGTTGTTAAAAACAATACTTATTCATATTGGCTGGAAAGGCCAGCAATTTGATTGTATTAGTGAAATTTGATGACTTAAGTTTGCTCGTTGGAGGCCCGAGACTGTGATAGTTGCACCCACTCTAAGGAAAAGAAGGACAGTAACATGGTGAGGGGAACTTGATGGTGGGTAATAAATCCAAGGTGATAAAATAGCAAACTAGCCACCCAAGCAAAACCAAGCAACCCTAAATGTTTATAAACAAAGCCCCATTTCTTTAAATTGATAAATAGTTTCCACTGCGTCATTTTCATTACCATGTTAATCAACCCTAATCATCCACTTATAGCGAAATATAACCACCGGTGAAATGGCTGTGCGTTTGATTGTAGAGGGCTCGCGCCCAGTGGTTAAAATAACCCCAGTTGCTGATTATCGATGTCGTCGAACCGTTGACCAATTGCGGGGAGGATACTGTCGGCAATTGGCTTAATTTGCTTATCAACGTAGTGTTCATAATTGTACGGTACCGTTGCATGTTCAACGGTTTGTGGCCCTTGCATGGTCATAACGTACTGTACGGTTGTACTGTTTTGATAGCGTGGCGGCTTGCCCATGGCAAGGTTTTGCGCGTTGGCGTGGCGCGCCGCTTTGACGTGAGGAGGCTGGGTGCGGGTATAGCTGGAAAGGGGCTTTCTAAGTCGTCGGCTATACACCAGCAGATCGTCACATAGCCCCTGTCGTAATGTGCGTAGTTGTTCAGTAATAAATTCGGTGACCGGTCTGTCGTCAAAAATACGTGCATAAAGGGCCTCTTGAAACTGACGGGCAAGGGGTGTCCAGTCGGAACGCACGTTTTCAAGGCCTTTAAAAATGAGCCGTTTCTGATTCCCTTCAAAGGTGATCCCCGCATAGCGTTTTTTACTGCCTTCTTCGGAGCCGCGAATGGTGGGCATAAAAAAGCGCTGGAAGTGAGTTTCAAATTCAATTTCAAGATAACAAGGGAGGTTAAATTCCTCGTTGAGTTTACGTTGCCATTGTTGATTGATGGTTGCTTGCAAGTTCTGGCCAATGGCATCTGCTTCTTCGGCCGTACAGGCTTTCGCAATGTGAACAAAGGTGGAGTCTGTATCGCCGTAAATCACTTCAAAGCCTTGTTCTTCGATCCACTTGGCGGTGGTTTGCATGATCTCGTGGCCTCGCAACGTAATGGAGCTGGCCAAGCGCGGATCGTAAAAAGGGCAGCCTGAACTTCCTAACACACCGTAAAATGAATTCATCAAAATCTTAATCGCCTGTGAGCGGGCGGTATCCTGGGTACGTTTCGCCTCGTCACGTTGGGCCCACAGTTTGGTGATGATCTCGGGGAGAAAATGCTTATCCCGTGAAAAACAGGCTCCCTTGAACCCGCTAATGGCATTGTCCGGGGCTTTTAATCCTTCAGCAAGGCCCATAGGATCAATAAGAAAGGTACGAATGATAGACGGGTACAGGCTTTTAAAGTCGAGGACGAGAACATTCTGATACAACCCAGGTTTTGAGGTCATGACATATCCGCCGGGACTGGCTAAGCCGCCGGATTTAGGGCGCACGCCGCAGACATAACCAAAGCGGTGCAGTTTAGGTAAATACACGTTGATAAAGGCTGCCACAGACCCCCCAGGACGACTCATATCCAGTCCTGTTAATTCGCTACGCAACACAAGAAAATCAATTAACTTTGTTTTTGCCGCAATCTCATTCACAAGAATGCAGTCTTGTAGATTATATTGAATTAATTTATCTGGAGCCTGTTTGTACAACTGCTTGATTTCTTCAAGGCGGTCATCACTTTGGATCAACTTGCCTTTGCCGAGGAGTTCATGGGCCACATTATCGAGGGTAAATCGCTCGAATTGATAGGTCATGGTTTTTAACGCCTCAATGCCATCGATGATACATCTGCCGGGCAACTCAACGGACACTTGGGTGCCATCATCCCATTTTCGCACATGTAAAGCGCTGCCTGCCCGTCCCATGGTCAACTTTATATTGTTGCGCTCGGCCATGCGATAGAGCACTGCCATATCAAACTGTTTGATATTCCAGCCTAAGAGAATATCAGGGTCGAGGGTATTGAGTATTTGGCAAAAGGTTAGCAGGGTTTGCTTTTCGTTTGCCAGGGAGTGCAGTGTCATATTGCTCGGCGTAGACAGGTTTTTGCTTGTGTGCGCCGTATTGAGAAAAACGTGATTTCCCATGTCAGAGGCGATGGCAATGGAAAAAAGGTTTTCATGTTCATCGCACTCAATATCAAAGGAGGCACTGGTTAGCGCTGGGCGACATTGGCTGCCTTTAATATTGGCATCGACAACGGCGTGGTGGTTGAGCTTTCCTTTATAGCTTACTGCTCCGTAGGCAAACCGCTCCATAAGAAACCGGTCAACGGGCTTGATGTCGGCCTCAAACAAAATGATGTTTTCTGCCTCAGCATGGCGTCTTAGTTGATGCTGGACCATTTCATTTTCACTGCGCAGTAAAATAACCGGCTCCTGCTCGAGGGTGCGAAATGAAATTGCTTCAATGTGGATGGGCAACTGGTGTTCAGTTAGTAACCCTTGCAGCCGTGCCTGGTGTTTTTGGGCAGCAAAGCACACGCTAGATTGCTCGCTAGAGTGCACGCAAACAGGACCTTGTGGTGTAGCCAGCCAAAGCTCGATGATATTTTTTTTGTGTCGTCGAAGGGTTCGGCGACTTAAGATTAAACCTTGTCCTTGATGAAATGTATTGGCCGCGGTGTCCGAGTTCATCTGTTATGCACGAAGTTCAGCAATTTTAATAAAATTCCGTCCGTTGCGCTTTGTGTGGTAAAGCGCGGCGTCTGCTTGGGCGATGACCTCCATGATACCATCACACTGTTCGGCAGCCACCAAGCCGACTGAAATGGTAATGTTTAGTTCACGGTTATCGAGGTTTTCACCAAGGGTTGTCAGGGATGAGGAGAAGCGCAGTAGCATATCTTTGGCTTCATCAACGGTGGTATTTGGAAACATAAACAAAAATTCTTCCCCGCCTACGCGGCCCAATATATCGGTTTGGCGAAAATGCTTTAGTGCCATAGAACCGAATAATTGCAGTACCTGATCGCCGGTTTGGTGACCATAGTTGTCGTTTATCTGCTTAAAATGGTCTAAATCGATGATGGCACAGGCGAACGAGGTATGGTGTCTTACCGCAAGGTGATATTGCTGTTCAGCATCTTCCAGTGTTTTTCTGCGGGTAAGTAGGCCGGTTAAGGTATCGGTATTGGCCAATTGCTCCAAACGTTTCTGGTGGCGTTTACTATTTACAAATAACCAAAGAAGCAGAACCGTAACTAAAAATAGCAAGGCAATAAGCAGTATGGTGAAATGCTTAATTTTTTGTTGGTTTTTTATTTGATTTAGTTGTCGCAAATTTTGCTCTTCAAGCAAGGCATTTTTCGTTTGTTGTTGCTGCAACTCGAAGCGAGTTTGAAGTTCAAGCAATTGTTTAGAATTTACTTCTTTATGCCATAAGATACGATTTTTTCTATTCAGTGCCAGTGCGTTATACGCCGATTGGTAGTCATTTGCCAAAGCAAAGGCCTGAGCACGAAGGTCATTTATTGCAATTCGCTGAGAAAGAAAGGAATCGCTATCAATCAAGCTTTCCGCTTTTGCCAGGAAGTTAAGGGCCTCGTTGGATGAGTGGGTGGCAATGGCGATTGTGGCCTTTTCTACCAATACTTTGATTTGCATGAAAGGGTTTTCAGCCTGGGCAAAAAGATTCAGTGCATCATCGAGAAAAGCCCCTGCTTTGTCGAATTTAGCCTGATCAATCAAGACTGCGGCAATGGCTTCATAACTATAGGCTGCCCCTTGCAAATCTTGTATATCCAAAGCGAGATTGGCTGATTGTAGAAGAAGTGGAAGGCCGTCATTCAACTTATTGGAAGATACATAGTTTTTTCCCAGTCCAAAGAGGGTATTGGCCAGTTCCAGTGTCATTTCATTGTCACGATAGTACTTTTCTGCCTCAAGGTAATAGCGAATGGCATCGGTGGGCTCTTGTCGGTATTCGTATACCAGTGCCAACATGCCGGCAAAGTCACCTTGTTGGAACAGTCCATTGGATGGGTGCTGGCGCTGATAACCTTGCTGAAAATAGCGTAAGGCATCGGTAAAATGGTTAAGGGAGATATTAAGATAGCCGTTCACACTTAGCCCATAATCAATGAGCTCGTCGTTGCCATGCTGTTTTGCCCAGTTTAACGATGTTTGGGCTTGTTTTAACACATTTTCGGCATGACCTAGCCCGTCCATGGCCTCTGCATAGGCGAGGGTTAGGTAGTGGTATAACGGAGTGTTCTTACGATCAACAAGGGACAATCCTGCCATGGCAGACTGACGGGCTTTTTCATGTAAAATCAAGGCGTCGAGGGCGCGGCTTTTTATATAAAATTGAATGGCTTTTTGGGTTGTTGATTGGGTCGTATCTGCCGCAGCAAGGGTGTCGAGTACGTGTTGAGGATTAACTCGGGTCTCTTTGAGCAATAAGGTGTCTGTGGATTGCCAGGGCGCGGATTGTACCGAACAGCAAACAATTAAAATACTGAAGGTGAAACACCGCAGCCGAAAACAGAATGGCCGTACTATTTGGGGCATTAGATGTCCTATGAGGCATAATCGCACAGATTGCAGTGCATAATAACGTGTGGTTCATAGAATTATCAATTGCTTATGTCTCATGTATTGGTTGGATTAACGGTAATTTCATCTTTTTAAGGTGTTTTTAGGAGGGCTAAAAGGAATAAGGGGGTTTATAGATACCCTAGTTCAAACAGAGTCATGGCCAGTTCGTCATGATTTAACGGTTTTTTTATGAATTTTCGCGCCCCTAATTCTGCCACTCGCCGTTGTTTTTCCGGCTGAAAATCAGCGCTAATGACAATGACATCAAGGGTACTTTTGGCGTGAGATAAGTACTCTAAAACACCAATGCCATCCACTTCGGGCATGGTTAAATCAAGCAGTAAAAGTTTAAAGTCATTTTCCTGCAAATGGTCGATGGCTTCTTTGCCATTGCAGGCTTCTGTAATCGTAAAGTCAATTTCAGGCGGAAGGGCCTTTACAACACAGCGTCGTGAAAGACGCGAGTCGTCAGCTAAAAGTAGCGGTACTGCCATGCTAACCTCCAGACAATGTCGACCGATAAAATTAATTCTGTGCCTTCTGCCTGCGGCCTAACTACAGAGGGCTACCTCATTCAATCGTGAGAATGGGGTTGTGATAGGGAAATAAGTATAGATGAGACAGATCTTGGGTGTTTTATCTTTTAGTCACCTATAGGTATGTTTATTTATAACAAAGTTGGCGGCGGTTTCGCACTGGATTATTCTTTTTGGGGTAAAAGGCATAGGGTTTCATCGCCACTTTTGGGAGTCTTTACGACGGTTTTGATAAAAGTGGGAGAAGGCAGGACTTCAGCGAGGAAGCCCTGTGTGGTTACTATGATACTTAGGCTTTTTTGTACATGGCCTCAAGGGCTTTAGGCATGGCGTCGACGTACATTTTTACATCTTCTATGCGACCTGTACTGACGCGTGACCATGGTGTGTAACTGCGATATTGTCCGCGAATAAGAACATTCTGTTCTTCCATGGCGGCACGAAAAGCATTGGCACTGCCGTTTTCACCAAGGTTTACAAAAATAAAGTTGGTACTGGATGGGATAGCGGTTAAACCGTTCGCTTTCACCGCCTCCATGATCATGGCTCTCGCTTCGGTAACTTTATCACGGGAAAAGTCTTTGAAGGCTTCATCATTATAACTGGCAATCGCCGCGGCAAGACCCGCTTGGTTTAACGAGTAGCCACCAAGGCCATATTTGTTAATTAATTCGATATTTTCTTCCGAGCCCAGCATATAACCCACTCGCATACCCGCTAAGCCATAAATTTTAGAGAAGGTACGTGCCACAATAATGTTATGGCCTTCATTGATCAGCGGGATCATGGAATGTTTGGGACCATCTTGAATGAGCTCGTTATATGCTTCGTCAACGAGAACAAGGGTTTTCTTCGATGCTTTAATACAAAATTCCCGTAGTTTTGCCGGCTCCAGAATTTTGCCTGTGGGGTTATTAGGATTACAAATATGCACCATTGCCACATTGTCGTCGATGGCATTGTACAAAGCATCGAGATCGATGGATAAATCCGGTGCATTGGGAACCCGTTTTATTTCAGGGCCACCTTGGCTAATGGGCGCTTTAGATGTGGTATCCCAAAATAAATCGGGACCGAGGATCACGCCCTTGGTGGTAGCGGCGTACGCCGCATAGGAAAGAATGAGGCTAGAACCGGCTGTAATGGCGATGTTTTTGGCTGTCAAACTGTATTTTTCTGCAATCATGTCAGTAAGATACATTGCCGCTTGGTAGGCGTAGTAAGCGCCGCCGGTGGAAGAGGCGTGAGCAATGGCTTTCAATGCCGCAGGACTGGGACCGTAAGGGTTTTCGTTTGCGTTTAATTTAGCTACACCGGCCGCTGGGCCATACATGATCTCTGGCGCGGTCATCGCCGGGCCAGCAGCGAAACTAGCAGGGGTAATAATACCGGAAGCACCAGCTGCGGTAGCCGCTAAGCTGCCACCTAAAAATGTTCTTCTGGATGGATTATAAGTCATTGTTTTTTCCTATTATGAACGATGATGAAGAATTACATGGCTTTGTAGAACATGCCCAATGACACGATGACCAGATAAATCCCAAACAGTCGCTTAAGCATTTTTTCGCTAAAGCTGTGTGCCATATTTGCACCGATGGGGGCAGTCATAATTGAGCCAATGCTAATGGCGATTAAGGCCGGTACGTTAACGTAGCCCACGGTACCGAAGGGGAGGGCCGCTTCTTCTGAGTGGCGCATCAGTAAAAAGCCCAATGCACCAGGTAGACCAATGAGAAAGCCAACGCCCGCAGCCGTGGCCACGGCTTGTTGAATAGAGCGTTTGCACATTACCATGGTGATGACCGTGGGCGTTCCGCCACCGATCCCCAACAAGGCAGAAAAGCCACCGAGTACAAAAGCCAATGAAGCACGGCCAATGCCTTTAGGCATAGAGAAATGGACCCCAGGGCGTACCACTAGATCGGGGAACAAAAAATAAATTGAATAGATGAGAACGCCGGCAGCAAACACGATTTTTAGTCCGCCAGCACTGGTGTTATCTGCGATTAACAAGCCACCAACAACACCGAGTATGATCCAAATGGACCAGGATTTAAGGACTTCAAAATCCACCGCGCCTTTCGCTTTGTGGGCAATAACGGAACGTAAACTTGAAACAACAATCGAAGCGAGAGATGTACCAATAGCAACTTTAACAATCTCGTCTGAATCAGGAACGAAAAAGGGGAAGACAATAGATAATGCGGGAACCACGACAAATCCACCGCCATTTCCAAACAGGCCTGAAGTTATGCCAGCAATAGCACCTGCTGCACATAACGTTAAAACAAACCAGACCAACTCAATTTCCATAGTTTGTGAACTCCACATAAAAACATTTAGGTTATGCGCAAACCGGTACGCAAAAATTTATATCGACCCGAAGGCCGACGACACTTTGTTATCCTTAACCTTGATGTGACTTCCTATAATGTGAACGCCAGCTCGGTGCAGTCATAGCCACCTTACCTGTCCACAACGAAAGGCTATCAGTGGGTTGATAGTGTTCTTCTAAATCAAAAAAACACTAGAACATCCACAAGGGGGGCGTGTGGCTTAGCCGCGTGGATGCCCCACAAAGGGCCATAGCAGCACCATAAAAAGGCACATCTCTTAGCGTATGTAGCCCAAGCCCGACTTAGCACGTGCCCTAAAGGGTAGAAAAATATAGCTATATGTTGGAAGAAAAAAGAATATGCAGGGGTATAAGGAAAATATAGAGGGGTAGAAAAAAATACCAATAATCATAGGGTAATAAAATTTTCGTCGCTAATATGATTTTAAAGTCAAATTGTCGTCAACATTGTATTTACATTTTAAAGCATGTCGTTTTCATTAACATGGAATGTAAATTGCTTGCAAAATAGGAGGTTAGGCCTTTACGGGCAACCTAAAAATATTGCTAATAAAAAGTACAAAAAAGCACCGCTACGACAGAAAGTACATTCGTCAATCATCATAAGAAGAGGTGACATGAACTCAAAGCAACTACAATACTTCCTTGTCACATTGCAAAAAGGAAGTATCGCAGCAGCTTCGCGGGAGCTTGATATAGCCCAACCGGCTATCAGTCAACAACTTGGAAACCTGGAAAGGGAAATGGGCACGCCGCTGTTTGAACGCAGTTTTAAAGGTGTCACACTCACCCATGCAGGAAAAATTTTTGCGACACATGCCCGGCGACTGGTGGATGAAATTAACGCCACCAAAATTGACATTCAGCAGTTGATTTTGGAGCAATCAGGCAATGTTCGGGTTGGCATGTTGCCCTCCATTGGCAATGTGTTATCTATGACACTTATCTCGGAAATTAAACAAGCCGGTAATAAACTTAATTTGGATATTAGTACCGGGCCATCCTACACAGTACGTGGCTGGTTAGAAAACAATGATATCGATATTGCCATTACCTACGAACAGGACGTGGATTCATTGACCATGCTTTGTGAGCCGCTTATTGAAGAATATATGTACCTGGTTATTGGTACCCATCCTCAATCGACCACATACAGTGAGTTAAAAGACCGCGACAGCATTAATTTTTGGGAATTAAGTCAATTTGATTTATTAACGCCAGGTCCGCGGGATGCACTAGGGAAGCTTATTACGCATTATGAAAATGTGACAGGGGTGGCGCTCAAGCACAACAATGCATATTCAGGTCAACTTATGACAGGATTACGTCAGTTATTACAAAGTGACAGTGCCATGATCTTACCGTCTTCCGCCATATTCCATCTTGAGGAAAGTGGGTTGGTTAAAGCGCTAAAAATAGAGCAACCGGAAATGCGTAGGCAAGTATTGATGGCGACGAATCGGGGCAACCCCTTAACGGATGCGTGTATTAAAATTCAGGATGTGATTCGACGCGCAACCTATCAGGAACAAGCCTTGAATCATTGGCGGGGCAAAATGCAATTTACCCAAACCAATGCTGTTTGCGCGTAACGGTTTAGATATTATAGGAAAGTGCCATGTCTACCATTACAGGTAAATGGTCTGACAGTGTTTTCGTTTGACTGTTTTGCAGTTTTTTCACTTGCTTAATGTGGATATTTGGCGATGTCCATACCCGGTCTAAGGAAAATAACGGAAACCGACTAGGAAACGTCGCTCCCACTTTTTGCTGACACAAGACTTTATCTAAACCACGAAATGCCCGAGTAAAAAATTGCCATTCGTTAAAATCGCCACCCAGAACAATGGGGTTTGCCGATTGTTGCTGTAGTTCGCCGATATAGTCATGAAGGCGAGCAAACTGGGAACGGCGCTCTGCCTTTTTAAGGCCTTTGTGGGTATTGATAACGGTTAATGGTCCTGCAGGGGTAGCAATGTCCACAGTTTGAATATTGCGCGGTTCAACACCTTGTTGGCTGACGTCCAATGTACGGTGGCTAATGATAGGAAAGCGGCTGAGTACCGCATTGCCATACCAGCCGGATTGGGTAAACACCGCGGGTGAGGCAATGAGCTCAAAGCGTTTATGGCCACAGATATCGTGAATGTCAGTTTGACTTTCCCTGTTAGCCGCGCGGGTATCCATTTCCTGTAGCAATACAATGTCTGCGTTCAATGTGGCCAGATAATCACCAATGCGACGATAATCCTGTTTGTTATCTTGTCCCACACCGCTATGGATGTTGTAGGTGATTATGCGACACATTCGTCAGCCTTGGATTTTTGTGATTGTTTGCGTTCCTGATAGCGTTTTGCCAGTTTTTGTGAACCCCAGATCATCAATCCCCAAAGTATGATACCGCCGACTAAATAGGAGATGGTTTCTGGCGATGGATGGCGAAAGATTTGGGTAATGGAATCTCCCACCAAGCCTTTTGCGATCATGGGTGGGAACATGCCAAGAAAAGTACCAATAAGAAATTGTAAAATACCAATAGATGAAATTCCTGCCACTAGATTCACCAAACTAAAGGGCGCTATGGGTAACATGCGGATGGCCGCCACGCCCACAATTCCGCTGGATTTTAATTTTTTATCCACCGCTTCGACCTTTGGCCCACCAATTTTTCGTAAACCGGCATTTCCGCCAAGCTTACCAATGGCAAACATACAGGCTGAACTAAGTAACGCGCCGATAATGCCGTAAAGCGGGCCCCAAATTGGGCCAAAAATCGCCGATACGGCCAATGACATTACCGTCACGGGGAAGAAAAAGAAGCCGCCTACCACATACACGAGCAGTACGGTGGGCAAGGCAAAATAGGTACCTCGACTTTCTTCTAAAAACGCATTGATGTTATTGGTGGATAACCAAGGAATAAAATGACTGGCAGTCAGTAACAGGGCGGCCAGTACGGCAATGGTTAGTACCCCTATGCCAATCATGATGGTACGTCTGCGCGGATTTCTTATGGGCATAATACTTCCACCGGGGGTGGGCAAGGGCGGGATCAAGGGCTCCTCTGGATCCGACAATGATGAAAAAAAGTTCTTCGCTGACACCTGTTCGGTAAAAATTTCATCCCGTATTTGCGTTAACACATAGCCATGGGCAAGTTGGCCTTCCATTAATGCTCGGGCGGGCTGTTGTGAGGTCAATAATGATGAAACGTCATTAACCGAGCGTCCAGTATGTTCGGCGAGTAAATCGTCTCTTACCCTGGAGATGTTTTTGCAGTTGGTAGGATTATTACCATAGAGCACCATATCTATTTCGGTGTCCAGCGACATAGACCGGTTACTGATATTCGATGATCCTATTACCAGGTATTTGTCGTCGATTGTCATGACTTTTGAATGAATACGCTTACTGGCGTGACGCCCATATTCGTCTGTAATGGACGAATAAGACATCACGATTCGGTGTTCGCTGATCCCCTCTTCGAGGATCTTCTTAAAGGCAATACGTCCGGCCCAAAAAGCCTCACATTCAAATTTTCCCTTCGGTTCGTAGGAACTGACAATGATGACGTTGAGATCTGGCTTTTGTTTTAAACGCAGATTTAAAGCTTTGGCGATTTCCTGTCGAGAAGTAAATTGATTCTCAATATAGATAACCTGTTCTGCTTGACTGATAAGGTCGAGCAACATATGCCTGACTTCCTGTACCGGCTCTACGTCATCCATAAACGGAATGGTCCGTGCCAGCGCACAATCTACCTTTTCAAACCAAGGGGAATAGTGCTTAGGCCAAGAGGCGGGCAGAGGATCATCAATGTGATTTTTCGCTGATTCACGAATGGCCACCGGGTTTTCCTCGGCTACCCGTAACCAACGCCAGCGAACCAGTTCACTAAATTGCTTGACCACAGGGCCTGCTGACACGATCTGCACATCGTGTAACGGTGAATAGGTGCCGTCTGGCCCTTCTCGCTTGCTACTTTGAATAGGGTGGTCACGGGTATCCCATCGGTTAGTGGAAATATCCATCCCGCCGGAAAACACCACTTCATCGTCAATGACGATAATCTTTTGATGTTGGCTGCCACCCATGGGTATGGTGTCGTCCAACTCGGTGCGCACATTATCTGGGGTTTTTTCGTCCCACACTTCTTTTGCCCACATTTCACGCTGGGCAAAAAAGGCGACGGAGGAATCCCAGCGCAATAAATAGATGCGAATGTCTGGGTTTTGCTCAGCTTTCCATGCCAATAGATCACTGACAACAGAGGGCGCATCAGACTGCTCTTCGTCTTCACCGCGCAGCAAACGTATACGGCTGTCAATGTCCCAGCCAACGATAAAAATACTGTGCTTAGCGTTTAATATGGCCTCATGAAGTGCTTGATAATAGTTGGCGCAGTCAATTAGCGGCGCAGCGTAACTTGCCTGACTGGTTACCCAACAGTTTTCTCCCTCTTTAAATATCGAGCCAGATGCTGACATGGTTCCTCCTTATGCCAACCCCACAATGAGATCAGTGAATAGTTTTTGTATTGCAATTCCTTAGCTTTGCAGGATGCGTTCCATTGAGTTGTGAGGTGGTTTATTTTATAAGCTATTGTTTTAATTCACTTATATTCTTTCCCTTTTGAAAGTGTTTGACTTTGTAGGGTGAGCGGTGAGGAATTTTTTGCGCTAAGACGTGTAGATTTTTCAGTATGGAGGCGTACTGGAAGCTTGGGAGGACAGGAGCGAGCAAGCTAGGGAAGGGAAAGTCTGTGTATTCGCACCTCCTGGTATGTCCCGGCGGACATTGCCACTGTCCAGCGATGTTGGTTTAACAAGCCGGTGCAAAGGCTGAGTCGATGAATGGACATAATCTGATAGGTTGGTTTGGAAAGTATTTCGGTCAGCGGTAAGGATAGGGCTTTGGCCAGCGCTTCTTTTGCCGTCCAACGTAAATAAAAGGTATCTGTATTGTGGCTTTGTTCACTGGTATGAAATGCCGCTGAAAGGGCGGCGATATTTTGTCGCGGCTTTCTTAACTCAATGTCTACACCAATGTGAATTTTGCTGGGTGTATAGATGCTAAATGCTAAAAGTCCGTGGCTGTGAGAGAGACTAACCGCAGTATCAGGCACATTATCACAGGCTAAATAATTATTTTTTAATCGCAAGGTCATTGTTTTAGCTTGCGGTAAACTTAATCCTAATTGTTTTTTGATCAGTGCTCGGCTAATTATGAATTCGGCTTGCCGGTTAGGATGGCGACGTTGTAAGCGCTGCCTTTGCTCTTCCTCAGAAAGCCAAGATATTAAGTTAACGCTATGGAGTTGCGAGGGGGTAGAAAAGACATATAAGGGCAGGGCAGCGGATGAGGCCTGAGTGTGAACTAACACTTTTCGTCAATCTGTTAATCAATTAAACTTAACGGTTAGTCTACTACATCAAGGAATTTAATCATGTTAAGGAAGCTATTTTTTCTTCTTTGTGTTGTTACATTAACGGCCTGTATGACGGGACAGCCCGTGTATAACGCCGATGACGTAAGGTTTAGTCAAACGCTTACCCGTGTGCAGGCAAAACATGCCATTGAGCAGGCGTTAAAATATAAGCGTTGGGGCGTGGTCAGTGCCAATGAACAGGAAGTTATTGGTGAGATTTATGTGCGTAGCCATTACGCGAAAATACGTATTCCCTATTCTTCTACGGGTTTTTCTATTCGATATGTGGACAGTAAAAACTTAGATTACGACAGCGATGATAATGAAATTCACCGAAATTATAATAAGTGGGTGGCATTGTTGGAAGCAGAAGTTCTTAGGTATGCTTCTTTAGAAGAATAATGACTTATTTGTATATCGTCCTTAAAAGGCAGCCTATATATAGGCTGCCTTTTTAATGCCATCGCTTAAATATCAGTGATGTATTGATGCCGCCAAAGGCAAAGTTGTTTGACATGACATAATCGGTGTCTATGTTTCGCCCGCCTGAACGAAGATAATCAAGATCTGCACATCGCTCATCAATATTTTGTAAGTTGATTGTGGGGGCAAACCAACCTTCGTTCATCATGTTTATACAGGCCCAAGCTTCAATGGCACCGCAGGCACCTAAGGTATGACCTAAATAACTTTTTAAGGAGCTAATCGGCTTAAAGCCGAGGGCATTTCGCGTCGCCGTTGTTTCGGCTATATCGCCAATTTCTGTGGCGGTGCCATGGGCGTTAACATAGCCGATTTCATCGGCATGAATGTTGGCATCTTCTATGGCGTCATTCATTACTCGCTCCATCATATGAGATTGAGGTTGAGTAATATGATCACCATCAGAATTGCAGCTAAAGCCCACCACTTCACCGAGTATATTGGCGCCACGACCTAGAGCATGCTCCAGTTCTTCAAGTATAAAGGTGCAGGCACCTTCACCAATGACCAACCCGTCACGGTTGGTATCAAAGGGACGGGGGGTTAATTCGGGCGTATCATTTTTTAAACTGGTAGCAAAAAGCGTATCAAAAACCGCCGCCTCTGTGGCGCAAAGTTCTTCTGCACCGCCTGCAATCATGACTTTTTGACGACCAAATTTAATGGCCTCATAAGCATAGCCAATTCCTTGGGAGCCTGAGGTACAGGCTGAGCTGGTGGTAATAATACGACCTTTTACAGAAAAGAAGACACCAATATTGACTGGGGCGGTGTGGGCCATCATCTGTATATAACTGGTAGCGGTAACCCCTGTCATTTCACCGGTATTCATCATGTTGCCAAAGGCTTTTAAGGGGGAGGTCGAGCCTGTGGAGGAGCCATAAGCAATTCCCGTATCACCATTAGTGAGAGTTTGGGTGTTTAATAGTCCCGCAGCGTCTAAGGCCATTTCCGTTGCACGAGTGGCCATCAAAGAGACCCGACCCATAGAACGGATCTTCTTCCGCTTGTAATGGGCAGGTACGACAAAGTCAGTGATAGGTGCTGCCAAACGGGTTTGCATACCCTCGATAAAGCTCCATTCAGGCATGATTTTTACCGCATTCTGCTCTGCTTTAAGGCCACGAGAAAATGCCGACCAATTATCTCCTAAGGCGGTTACCGCTGATGTGCCGGTGATGACAACCCGTTTCATTATATCAAACCTCCGTTTACAGAAATCACCTGGCGGGTAATATATGCCGCCTCGTCAGACATAAGAAAGTTTACGGTGCTGGCAACCTCATCCACACTTCCCATTCGTCTGAGGGGAACCATCTTTAAGATCTCGTCAGTGGGGAGGTTTTCAGTCATTTCTGTCTCAATGAGACCGGGAGCCACGCAGTTGACGGTGATTTTTCGTTTTGCTAACTCTAAGGCCAGGGCTTTCGTTGCACCAATCACCCCCGCTTTTGCCGCGCTGTAGTTTACCTGGCCCCGGTTTCCGGCAATGCCCGACACCGACGACAGGGTAACAATTCTGCCGCCTTGCTTGGCGCGAACCATGGGCATGGTGACAGGGTGAATAACGTTATAAAACCCTTCTAAGCCGGTCTTTATTACACTGTCCCAGTCGTCCCCTTCCATGGCGGGAAATGCCATATCTCGGGTGGTGCCCGCATTACAAACAACACCGTAATAAGCGCCCTTTGCCTCGATATCTGCAAGGATGGAGGTTTTCGCCAGCTCTCTGTCACAGACATCAAATTGCAAAATGGTGGCCTTTTGTCCCATTGCTTCTATGTCTTGTTTCACAGCTAGTGCTTGTTCTTTGCGTTGTCGGCAATGTAGGGCGATATGGAATCCGGCGCGGGCAAGACGAAGGGCAATGGCTTTGCCGATGCCGCGACTAGAGCCTGTTACAAGTATTCTTTTATTCATTCGCTTCTTCGCTCAATGTTGGTCAAACGGGCTGAAATACGTTTACTTTCGCCGTGCTTACTGTGTTTTCTGACAGAAAGATGTGACAATCAAAAACACCGAGACCACTTTCTTCCTGAAATAAACGTTGTACAGAAATATGAAGTGCGCAGCCCTTTCCATATACCGGAATTGTACTGGTGTATTTGCGTGACCCCAACAGAAACCCCACCTTTTTTTCTCGTCCGCTGTCGAGATCATTGGCACCTGCAAAAGCCGCAATCGATTGCGCCATATACTCAATGCCAATATGGG
>NZ_JBAHZB010000055.1:0-22527 GCF_036697315.1 Alteromonas sp. 14N.309.X.WAT.G.H12 | reverse complement strand
CATTCGGATCTATCATGTTATTAGATGCTTTGGCATTGGTGGCATTATGCCAAGGCCCGCGGCGTAAACAAAAAACAAGTTATAACACTACCATCATTGCCTTGGGTTGCAGCCTTTTTCATGGGGCCAGTGCCCTGTTTCTTGTCTATCTCCTTAGCTCCTCTGAACGGTTACCTAGCCCATGGATGGATCAGTATATGGCACTGGCCAATTTAATTGTGATACCCGCTTTATTGCTGAGTCTCTTTTTTATGTATATTTGGCAACGGGAGCTTACCTTAAACACCATCTCCCGCACCGATTCCCTTACCCAATGGTTAAATGGCGTCGCCCTTGCCGATTATGCCCAACGGGAGTTTGCCCGCTGCCAGCGTAGTACGACGTCGTTTGCCTTTATTACTTTTGATATAGACCATTTTGATCATGTCTATGATCACGTTGGTCACCTAGCTGGCGACAAAGCCCTCAAACATGTGGCCAATGTTGCCAAAGAAGCGACCCGAGAGTATGACTACCACTTTCGAATTGGTGGAGAAACCTTTATTGTAATGGTAACAGGGCTGAATATCGGTGACTTTAAAGGCATAGCAGAACGAATACGCACAGCCATCAATCAAGCGCCGTTTTATTTTTCCACCGAAGCCATCACCTTGTCGGTCAGCGTGGGAATCGCAACCTTAGAACAGGGCGATATGAATTGGCAAGCCGTACTGGAACGGGCCGACGAAGCCTTGTACAGTGCCAAAATAAGCGGTCGAAACAAAACCAAATTACTCACAACACATGGTTTAACCTTGGTAAAACACGAATGATCAACTGGCAGTGCCTGGATTTTGCGCAATTATCTACAACCCAGCTCTATACCATCGTACAGGCGCGCATCAATGTATTTGTAGTAGAACAAACCTGCCCTTATCCGGAGCTGGATGGAAAAGATAGACTGGAGGGCGTCAAACATTTATGGGGCACGCTGGATGACAAGCTTGTTGCCTATGCCCGCTTATTGCCCCCGGGTATTAGCTATCCGTCGGTGAGTATTGGACGGGTGCTAACCGACGCTTCGTGCAGAGGCCGTCAGCTAGGTCAGCAATTAATGGAACAGGCTCTGTGCCGATGCGAGGAATATTGGCCGGGAAACGACATCGAAATTGGCGCTCAGGCCCATTTAACCCACTTCTATGGCAAGTTTGGCTTTAAACCCAGCTCTGCGCCCTACCTTGAAGATGACATACCCCACATTGATATGTCCCTTGTGAAAACCACACCTTAATCAGGTGATAGCCAAGGTGGTGTAACTTACAACACCACTTCGGCCATATTGCCTTTGCTTTCCAGCCAGGATTTTCGGTCGCCAGCCCGTTTTTTCGCCAACAACATATCCATCATTTCCAGCATGGCGATGTCGTCATCAACAGTGAGCTGCACCAAACGGCGGGTGTTGGGATCCATGGTGGTTTCACGAAGCTGAATAGGGTTCATTTCTCCCAGCCCTTTAAACCGTTGGACATTGACTTTGCCCCGTTTCTTCTCTGCTTCAATACGATTTAAAATGCCCTGTTTTTCGCTTTCATCCAGGGCATAGTAGACTTCTTTGCCCACATCAATACGGAACAAGGGCGGCATGGCCACGTAGACGTGACCGGCATCAACCAGTGCTCTAAAGTGACGCACAAACAAGGCACATAATAAAGTGGCAATATGCAGCCCATCGGAATCGGCATCGGCCAAAATGCATATTTTACCGTACCGTAAAGCAGAGAGATCTGCGGAATCCGGATCAATGCCCAATGCCACAGAAATATCGTGTATTTCCTGGGAGCCGAGCACTTGGGAGGAGTCCACTTCCCAGCTATTTAAGATCTTGCCCCGTAGCGGCATGATGGCTTGGAATTCTCTATCACGGGCCTGCTTTGCCGACCCCCCCGCCGAATCCCCTTCCACCAAGAACAACTCAGACTGGGAGATGTCCTGAGATGAGCAATCGGTTAATTTACCGGGTAGCGCGGGGCCCTGGGTCACTTTTTTACGGGCTACTTTTTTATTTTGACGAAGGCGGCGCTGGGCATTATTGATGCACATTTCAGCCAGTGCTTCGGCAATATCCGTATGTTGATTTAACCACAAGCTAAAGGCATCTTTCACCACACCGGCCACAAAGCCCGATGCCTGACGACTGGATAATCGCTCTTTAGTTTGCCCGGCAAATTGGGGATCTTGCATTTTTGTAGACAAAATATAGGCGCAGCGATCCCAGATATCATCCGGTGATAATTTAACCCCCCGGGGCATTAGATTCCGAAATTCACAAAACTCGCGCATGGATTCGAGCAAGCCTTGTCGTAACCCATTAACGTGAGTACCGCCTTGGGCTGTGGGAATCAGGTTAACGTAACTTTCGGTAATTAACTCGCCCCCTTCCGGCAGCCACATTACCGCCCAGTCTGCCACTTCCGTATTGCTGGAGAAAGACCCCACAAAGGGCATGTCGTTGGGCAGGGTTTCGTATTCATTTACCGCCTGATACAAATAATCTTGTAAACCGTCTTCGAAATACCACTCGGTGGTATCCCCTGCAACCTTGTTGTCAAAGCGGATCCGCAAACCTGGGCACAATACGGCTTTGGCCCTAAGATTGTGCACCAAACGACTGACCGAAAATTTTGCACTATCGAAATATTGAGGGTCGGGCCAGAATCGGACTCGGGTTCCGGTATTGCGCTTACCGCAGGTATCAATGACGCGAAGTTCTTCGGTTTTGTCACCGTTGGCAAAGTCAATTTGATAGACCTGAGCGTCCCGGCGAATAACCACTTCCACACGGGTAGACAGTGCATTAACCACTGAAATCCCCACGCCGTGCAAACCACCTGAAAAGGCATAGTTTTTGTTGGAGAATTTACCACCGGCATGCAGTTTGGTCATGATTAATTCAACGCCGGAGATTTTTTCTTCCGGGTGAATATCTACCGGCATTCCCCGACCATCATCAATCACTTCTAATGATTGATCTTCATGTAAGATCACCTTAATGGTGGAGGCATGACCGGCTAACGCCTCATCCACGCTGTTATCGATAACTTCCTGGCCCATATGATTCGGTCGTGAGGTATCGGTATACATGCCGGGGCGGCGTTTTACTGGGTCTAAACCGTTAAGAACTTCAATCGCTTCGGAATTATAATTATTCGACATAATGATGGTTTCTTATGACACTGCAAGTAACAGGTATGACTGTTCGGATGATTTTCTGATGGTAGCAGGACAGCCTCAATTGGGCAATTCAACGGCCAAGAAGAAAATCCATGATACTGCTTAAGTGATTTTCATAGTGGACAAAGCTGTGATCCCCACCGTCTTCAATGGTCAGCGCGCTGCCCGCATATTTTTCTTCCGCCAAGCGGTAATCTAACACTTCATCACCGGTTTGCAGTAACACCTTAAACTGCTCTGGCTCAATGATCTCACTGACATCTAAAGCTTTTAGTGCGTCCATATCAGTGGATGAAATCGTGAATGTTTCTTTGGTATAAGGGTTTACGTGCTCACCAATATAATCGAGCAACAACTCAAAAGGCTTAACCGCTGGGTTAACCAGCACCCCACGACCCGCGTATTGGGATAACAGCCAGGTGGCAAGATACCCGCCCATGGAACTGCCAATAACCTTTAGCCCAGCGTCACACAATTGGGGGTGGGCAAGTAGGTAATCTTGTAACTGCTCACCCACCTGAGAAGGGTAATTGGACAGCTGAGGAATATGTAGGGTGACATCGGGATGATGTTGTTCACACCAACGTTTCGTCTGCTGGGCTTTTACTGAGTTGGGGGAACTTAAAAAACCATGAAGGTATAACAGGTGGTTCATGCCACTCTCCTTATCCATGATGACCAGGTTCCATCATCAAGCAATTCAATCAACCGATAGCCGGGCGGAGAAGGAGCCACCGCAAAGGCATCATTTAACGCCCATTGCCAGCAAGTTGATGGCGCAGCAAGCACCGTACTTTTCCCTAGGGTGTATTGCAAAGGCGCATGAATATGCCCGTGTATCAGCAAGACAGGCTTATGATTTTGCCCAAGCCATGATAGCAGCACCTCGGGATTGGCCAGACTGTGTTTGTCCATCCAGCTACCGGTGGGTGCAATATGATGGTGTAAAGCCAATAAGTGCCCACCATGGGGATGGCTTTCCATCGCCTTGGTCACTGCGGCTAATTGTTTTTCATCGATCTTTCCCCGCGCATCAACAAAGCGCGTATCTAAACCGTGAACTTGCCAATTATGCAATGTCCATGGCCTGCCGGCGGTTAGCTGAGTACCGGTAAAAACATCACTAAAAAGCGGCGTGGCATCATGATTTCCGGGGATCACCCGCCAAGGGCAATCAGGCAGAAAATGATCCATCATCGTTAAAAAATGCTGATAACTTTGCCGTGAATCATCACCACTGATATCACCGGTTATCAGCACACAATCCGGTTTTTCCCCTACAACCTGGTGCAACACACGCTTTAGCGCTTCATAGGGGTTAACGTTATAAAAGGAGCGATTATGATCAGCACACAGATGACAATCACTCAGTTGAACCAGTCGCGTCATACAGGCACAGAAACACGCGGTTTATTTTTCAAACAAAACTGTAACCATTCAGCGAGAAAGATATTGATCATCAGCTTCTCGTTACGCTGACGCATCTTGTTATTGGGGTAGTCGTAGGAAGGCGCGAAGGCCCCTGTATTTTGACTGGTGATCACTTCTGCCATGCGCGCATCATGATACAGTCTCACAGACATGGTCGGCTTTAAATAGGCCGGCGTGCCATTACATTCTTGCTCCACGGTTACCGTGGTGGTGTAGCGCGCCGCATCATCAATGGTAATACAATAACTAAATTGGTCAGCCACGCAAAATCGGTACGCCAACGATTCGGTATCGCAGTCGGGCAGCATACGTAAAAACCGGCTGTAATTGAGTTCGCACAATGCCTGCATACTAGGCAAATGTGGAACATATTTGCGTGTGGACTGACTCAAACTTTACTCCAATCTTTCAGTAATGTTGTTTTGTGCATGAAGAACCATTGTAGCGCAATTATGGTGGCGGCATTATCAATTTTGCCATTTTCAAGCCAGTCTTGAGCCTGTTGCTCGCTGACCCGGTGTACACGAATATCTTCTGCTTCGTGCGCTAAACCATGGATCCCCGATGCGGTGGAAGCATCGGTTTGGGCCATAAATATGTGAATTCGTTCCGTGGTACCGCCGGGGCTAGCCAAATAACTCATTGCCGGTGTTACCTGACTTAAACGAATACCCGCTTCTTCCTGAGCTTCTCTGCGACACACATCCTCTTCGCTTTCTCCCTCGTCAATAATGCCTGCAATCACTTCTATTAGCCATGGATTATCGGTGGTCGCCAATGCGCCTATGCGTATTTGTTCAATTAATACAAACTCGCCACGCTGGGGATCGTAAGGCAAAACAGCCACGGCATGCCCCCGTTCGAATATTTCCCGACTGACAAGGTCACTCCATCCGCCCTTAAAAAGTCGGTGTTTGAAATCATAACGCATCATCTTGAAAAACCCTTTATACAAGAGGGATTTTGCTTCGATAATGATGTCTTTTGAGTTAAACGTCTCTATTTTCTTGCTCATTTACATTCACTCTCGCATGTAAAACACAGTATGATAACCTGCAACTTGAAACTGGCATATTTGTCACCATTAGGTTAACGGGCAAAAAATTAAAGAAAAGGCGTAATCATTTAAGCGCTTACAACATATTCTGTTACAGTTGAACATGCCCTGTTACCAAGAACAGACTACCGGTTTGCCGCACGATTTCATACACTTCATTAAATATGAGTCAAGCGAACCGTCAAATTTACAGGAAGGCACATTTAATGAAACGAACACTCTTATCGGTGATGATTGGAATGGGTGTAACAGCTAGTATACCAGCAACGGCTCTTGCAGATGACCTTTTGCAAGTATATCAACAAGCGCTGGCAAACGATCCTGTTGTCCTTCAGTCGAAAGCTGAACGGGATTCCGCATATTCTGGCATCACCACCACCCGCGCAGCCCTATTGCCGCAAATATCCGGAACAATAGGTTACACGATGGCATCATCGGAAAGTACCCAATTTTCCGGCAGCGAAGATAGCTTATCATTGCTTGTGCTTGATTCTGACGTTGATACCTTAAGTTACGGCTTAAGTCTTTCCATGTCCTTGTACGACCATTCAAACTGGGTAGGACTGGATCGGGCAGAAAAAATTGCCGAGCAGTATGACGCGACCCTAGCCTACAACCTACAAAATTTGATTGTGCGTGTTACCACCGCCTATTTTGATGTATTGCGCGCCAAAGATAACCTGGAATTTGTACAAGCCCAGAAAAGTGCCATTGAAAGACAATTAGAACAAACCAAACAACGGTTTGAAGTGGGCTTAACCGCCATTACAGATGTGCATGAAGCCCAAGCAAACTATGACAGCACGGTAGCCGAAGAAATTCAGGCTGAAAATGGCGTGGAACTGGCACTTGAAGCCTTACGGGTGATTTCAGGTAAATACCATGACAAGCTTTTTGAACTCAATACCGATAACTTTTCTGCCACCATGCCACAACCAGAAACCCCTGAAGACTGGTTAAAAACCGCAGAAGATAAAAACTTGTCATTATTAGTGGATCGTCTTGCCCTTGATGTAGCCAAAGAAGATATTTCTCTGGCTCGTGCCGACCATTATCCAACACTGGATCTATCCGCTTCAGCAGGAAGAGACAAATATGACATCTCGGCAACGGGTGCTGATTATTCCACCCCATCTCTTGATAGTTACAGTATTGGTGTTGAACTGACTGTTCCTATTTTCGAAGGGTTTAGCGTTACCGGGGCCACAGAACAGGCAAAGCACAACTATATTGCCGCCAGTCAGGATTTAGAACTGACTTACCGCGAAACCGTGCAATCTATACGTAGCTCATTTAATGATGTGAAAGCTTCCATATCAACCATTCGTGCATTAGAGCAAGCAGTGCTCTCAGCGCAAAGTGCCCTTGAAGCCACTGAAGCGGGCTTTGAAGTCGGTACACGAACCATTGTGGATGTATTAGACAGTACCCAAAACCTGTTTGATGCCAGACGTAATCTCGCCAGCGCTCGCTACGACTTCATTGAAGCCGTGGTTAGCTTAAAACAAGCTGCCGGTACGTTAACGGTGCAGGATGTGGAAGTGATAAACCGTGGTTTACGTCCAATTACGAATAAAGAAAGCTAGCCTTTTGCCGTATTTCCATGATAAAAAGCCGTGTTGCGTATAGCAACGCGGCTTTGTTCATTTTGAATGTCCATAAACGCAACTATGATAAGACATTGGTACCCATTGTATTGACATCTTACCCCTGTTTTCTCACATTGTTTTAATCAACGTATCGTAAACCCAAAACCCATGAAAGCCAGTGAACTCCAAACCCGTTTCGAACGCATCCGAGCTAACAAGACGTTTGAAATATTTGTCATTTCAGTGATCATTATTTCAGCTTTATTGGTCGGTGCAAAAACCTATGACATGCCCCAAGGATTTGCCTCTGTTACCCGTATAACCGATTGGTTTATCAGTGCGTTTTTTCTTCTTGAGATCCTGATCCGCTTTTTAGGTGAAAAGCGCAAACGCCACTTTTTCAAAAATTTCTGGAACTGGTTTGATACCTTAATTGTGGTGATCAGCATGATCCCGGCAGATAGCACCGATCTGGCGGTCATTGGCCGACTTGTACGTGTATTTAGGGTATTACGGATGATCTCCATTATCCCTGAACTGCGCATTCTTTTAGTGTCATTGGTCAAAGCCCTGCCCCAGCTAGGGTATGTGATGCTGCTGATGTTTATTATCTTTTACATCTATGCCGCCATTGGCAGTACCCTTTTTGAGAACATTAACGCCACCTTGTGGGGAGATATTACCATCTCCATGCTCACCCTCTTTCGAGTGATGACCTTTGAAGACTGGACAGATGTCATGTACGAAACCATGGCTGTCTATCCGTTAAGCTGGCTGTATTACCTTACCTTTATCTTCTTTACGGCCTTTGCCTTTTTGAACATGGTTATTGGTATTGTGGTTGGCGTAATGGAACAGGAAAACGCTGCCGCCCGAAAAGAAGCCGCAGCCGAAAATAATGAGCCCACGCTGGATGATATCATGATGGAATTGAAAGCCTTGCGACATACCGTTGAACAACTCTCATCCACTGAGAAAACAAAATAGCCCGCCAATAAGCGGGCTATTTGGGCCTGAACATAACGGCCTACAGACTATATCGAGCGCGCATTCGCTCCGCCCGCTTACTGCCTTGTGCCGTGGTGAAGGTTTTATTACCTAATTTTTGACGAGCAATTTCTTTTCTGCCCATATCCAGTAATACCTGAACATAATTCAAATACACCGTATCAGACACCTTGCCATCTTCCATAACGCTATCGTACAAAGAAAGGGCTTCTTCGTATTTATCCTGTTGCGCCAGGATTTGAGCGAGGGTATCCACAGAATCAGCATTCTTAGGCTGTAAGCCCACCGCTTTGCGCGCCAATTTTTCCGCTTGTTCCAGTTCACCCTCTTCGAAGTACAAATACGCGAGATTATTCAATACCACGAAGTTATCCGGTGACTGCGCTAGGATACCGTCATAAGCCTGCTTGGCGGCGTCTTTGTCCTGTCTAATTAAGCGCTCAGCCTGCATCATTGCAACAAGGGTGTCTTGGGGATGTTTAGACAAGTGTTCATTGATAAAGGCCATGGCTTTTTCACCTTCTCCACCGCTTTCATAAGTCGCCACCACTAAGGCTGCGGCTTTGCTGTTTGGCTTGGCGTTATAGGCTGCCATTGCATCATCAAGGGCGGCTAACCCTTTGCCTTCCAACAGTTTCACCCGTGCTTCAATACTTCGCACCACGGGCAGCTTGGTGACATTTTCAGGGAGTGCATCCAATATGGCTCTGGCGGGTTTAGGCTGCTGGGTTAATGCCAGAAAATGGGCTTTTAACAAGGTCACCTGACTATCGGGGCGCTTGCTTAAAAAGTGATTCGCTAAGTCCAATCCTTCCCGGTATTTTTGCTGGGCATCCAGCAACGCCAACATCCCCAACATCGCGGTTTTATCTTGCGGGAAAAAGCTTAACCACTGTTCATAATGCCCCGCCGCGCCCAGTAAATCATTTTTGCGTATTAATGCCTGTCCTTTTAAATTCCAGAACAAGGGCGGCGTTTGCATGGAAGGTTGGATTGGCTCTAACAAGTTTAATGCGCCGTCGTAATCGTTGTTGGTAAAGGCAATACGGGCAGCCAATAATCTTAGCGGTAAATTATCTTCCCCTTGCTTTAACTGTGCTAACACCCGTTGCTCGACGTCTTTGGCATCAACATTATCGTTAACCGTTGCAATAGCATATAACATCGACAAAGCAGATTCGTTTGCTGGCTCCTTTGCAAGGGCGTCTTCTAACGCGGTGATTGCGTCACTGGCTTTACTTTCCGCCAGCAATAATCGCGCTCTAACTAAATCAATATCCACCGCGTCAGGCTGGAGTGTTGAAGCTTTGTCAATTTCAGCCATTGCCAAGGAGCGATCACCCGACTTAAAGGCAATTTCTGCTAAATACAGGTGAGGAACATGGTTATCTGGCTCTTTATCCGCCCAGTCCTGTGCAGTACTGGTGGCTTTGTCAAAATGCCCGGTACTCATATAGGCAGAAATTAGGGTCCGTTGGGTAGACACCGAATCGGGCGCTTTGGCCGCAGCCGCTTCAAGATTAACCAACCCTTCTACGTCATTTACCGAAAGCTGCAACACCCCTAAGCGGGCTAAATCTTGTGCGGTTTTGCTGGTTTCACTGGATTTCTCGATCATAGCCTTGGCATCCACAAGGTTGCCCTGCTTAAGCAACTGATAGCCAGCTTTACTAAACAGCGACGCATCGTTGGTGCTGTCAGCATCTACCCGATTAAGCACCTGTGACGCGATTTCACCCTCCCCTAACTGTAACAAGCTGTCGGCATACAATTTCAAAGCCGGATGATCATCCGGCAGTTGGGGGACAACTTCGGCAAGATATTTATTGGCCGACACATAATCTTGCATCTGGTAAGCCGCATAGCCGGTCACCAATTTTAACGCGGGGTTATCCTGGCCGCCCTGAATAGCCGTTTCAAGATGTCCTATGGCCTTTTCATACTCACCGGCATTCGCCTCGATAATCCCCTTGTATTGATTGAGCAGTGGATGGGTGGGATTACCGGCTAACAAACTGTCTACCAGCGGATCCGCCTCTTCGGTGCGTCCGGCTTCCACTAATAGCGAAATATACGCAAATTTACTGGTGAGATCTTCTGGATTGTTTTCCACATAATCTTCAAATACATCCAGAGCCGTTTCTCTGTCGCCGGTGGCTAACGACAATTTACCCAATTGCAATAACACATCTTTGTTCTGAGGAGACTGGGTTCTTAAGGTTTTTAATGAGGCAATGGCCTTATCGATATTCTGATTAATAATGTCTCGATAGGTTAATGCCAGACCACGATAAACCGACGTGGTATCCAGCGTTTCCAAATCATCAATAATTGCCAGCGCGTCGGCATCTTTCCCTAATTGGGCTAAGGCCTGCATTTTATAAAAGCCCACTTCAGCAGATTCCACCGCAGTCATGCCATCCAGGCGGTAATCCACTTCGGCCAACGCGTTTTCAGCCCCCGTTTTTTGATAGGCGATAGATAATAACGGCACCACTTCAGAGGCCGGATGTCCCGCATCGAGAGCGCGATTGAGTTCTTTTTCAGCCCCCGCATAATCGCCCATTTGAAGGTACAATTTACCCAGCTCGAAGCGGGGTAACGCGGCTTTCGGATTCGTCTTTATTGCATTTTTATATTCAATAACCGCAGCATCTTGATCGTTGACACTAACAAACTGACGTGCGGCATCAAGATGATCTTCAGTGGATTTTTTACTACACCCGGCCAAACCACCACTTAAACAAGCGGCTACAGCCAGCGAAAGCAAAAACGTTTTTCCTGCTCTTTTATTCTTCATCCTTTCACCTTTTTTTTTGCTATTCATCCAAACAATCGTCCTTCATCTCGCACAATGCCAGTTATTAGATTATAATTGCAC
This sequence comes from Alteromonas sp. 14N.309.X.WAT.G.H12, assembly GCF_036697315.1. Classification (NCBI taxonomy): domain Bacteria; kingdom Pseudomonadati; phylum Pseudomonadota; class Gammaproteobacteria; order Alteromonadales; family Alteromonadaceae; genus Alteromonas; species Alteromonas sp. 14N.309.X.WAT.G.H12. The sequence goes on along the minus strand of NZ_JBAHZB010000055.1, from coordinate 11,351 downwards.
AAAATTAAGTCAGTAATTTCATATGCTAGGCACCGCTTTCACTGTATGATAAAGGGATTACATGTAATTCCATGGCAACCGCCAAGCGAATGGAATATAATACACTTTTAGTAATATATGCTGGCTAAAGCCAAGCGCCCCTATCTATTCATCAGGATACTTAATGACCAATACTGTCGAGCTGACATTTAAAGACCTCAACTTACCACCAAGCATCTTACAAGCTCTGGAGAAAGTTGGCTACGAAAAGCCTTCTCCTATTCAGGCTGAAAGTATTCCACTTCTGCTTGAAGGCCATGATCTTCTCGGTCAGGCTCAAACCGGAACAGGTAAGACGGCAGCTTTTGCTTTGCCAATGCTCGCGAATATCGACCCCGATGCTAAGCTCCCTCAACTGCTGGTTCTCGCACCAACTCGCGAACTGGCAATACAAGTAGCAGAAGCATTTCAGGTTTATGCTAGTTTTTCAAAAAAAATCAAAGTGCTACCTGTATACGGTGGTCAATCTTACGATAACCAAATTCGTCAATTAAAGCGTGGTGTTCAAGTTGTTGTTGGCACACCGGGACGAATTATCGACCATATTAAACGCAAAACATTAAACTTAGGTGAATTAAAGTATCTTGTATTGGATGAAGCCGACGAAATGTTACGCATGGGCTTTATTGACGATGTTGAGACAATTCTCAGTCATGCGCCAGCAGAAAAACAAACCGCTTTGTTTTCCGCCACTATGCCCGGCCCAATCAAAAAGATTACCCAGCGGTACTTAAAAAACCCCAAACATGTCAAGATCGAATCAAAAGTCAGTACTGCAAGTACCATTCGCCAACGGTATTGTCAGGTAGCCCCCCATCATAAATTGGAAGCGCTCACTCGCATTATGGAAGTGGAGCCTTTCGATGGCATGATTATTTTCGTACGCACGAAAACAGCCACCGTTGAACTGGCCGATAAATTATCGGCGCGAGGCTTTGACGTAGAACCGCTAAATGGCGATATACCGCAAAACGCCCGCGAGCGAACGGTAGAAAAAATCAAACAAGGTAAGATCGATATTCTTGTCGCCACAGACGTGGTAGCTCGTGGTTTGGACGTTGAACGCGTTAGCCACGTCATTAATTTCGATATTCCTTACGATACTGAATCCTACGTACACCGAATTGGCCGTACTGGCCGTGCCGGACGTAAAGGCGAAGCGATTCTGTTTATCTCTCACCGCGAAAAGCGCTTGTTGTTTGCCATTGAAAAAACCACTCGCCAACCGCTAGAACGGATGCCGATCCCGTCGATTAACGAGTTAAACGAAACCCGTTTAAGTAAGTTTAAAGATGCGGTACGCGATGCGACCACCGATGATAGCTTGGAATCCTTGATGCCCATTGTGGAAGCATTACAAGAAGAAACCGAAGCGTCTCCTGAGCGTTTAGTGGCCGCTCTAATCAAGCTGGCACAAGGTGATGAGCCTCTGTTATTGAAAGAAACAGACCGCCCAGACTTGCACAGTAAGGCACCACCTAGAGAAGATCGTGGTGACAGAGGTGAGCGTAGTGGCCGTAGAAACGAACGCGCTGAGCGCGGCGAACGTCGTGGTAAGCGGGCACCAAGCAAACCGGAAGCCGGAATGCAGCGCTATCGCATCGATGTGGGTCATACCCATGGTGCCAAACCGGGTAACATCGTTGGCGCCATTGCCAATGAAGGAAATATTAGCAGTAAGCAAATTGGTGCCATAGAGATCTTCGATAAATTCAGTACCGTGGACTTGCCTGAAGGCATGCCAAGAGAAACCAAAGAGCTATTGCAAAATACCCGCGTGGCTGGGCAACGTTTATCCCTTCGGGAGTGGTCAGATACGCCGCCGAAGCGACGCCAACCCCGTAAAAACTAATATAACAAGGCAAGCGAAAGCTTGCCTTTTTTATATCTTTTTGAAATATAAATGCACAAAATCGATTTTTTGTTCATAACAAAAGGCGCGACAATAGGGGCTGTACCAAGCAACCGTAACTTCGTTTTTTAAGGACGACTTCATCCATGCGTTATTTCCCCTTGTTTATTGATACTCACGCAGCGCAATGTCTCATTGTCGGTGCGGGGGAAGTGGCAGCTAGAAAATTAGAACTGATCCTGAAATCTGAAGCAAAGGTCACCGTGGTTGCCCCTCAAATGTGTAGCACAGTTGCCGGGTATCAAGATCACCCTAGCGTGACCCTGATACAGCGTCCGTTCCAAGCGCAGGATTTAGAGAATAAAACACTGGTTTTTGTGGCCACCAGCGACAGCGAACTTAACGCCAGCATCCATGATTTAGCGGTGCAACGGGATATTCTGGTCAATGTTGTGGATAACACCCCACTGTGTCAGTTTATTACGCCATCCATTATCGACCGCTCGCCCATCGTTATAGCCCTAAGCAGCGGCGGTGTTGCACCGGTATTGTTACGCTATTTACGGCAAAAACTCGAATCTCTGATCCCATCAAATATTGCCCGTTTAGGCGCCTTTTCTGAAAAATTTCGGGAAAAGGTTAAATCGTCCCTGGCAGGTGTGACGGCACGGCGCTATTTTTGGGAAGATGTATTAGATGGTGATATCGCCGAACTCGTAGAAAAAGGTCAGGAAGAAAAAGCCGATAAGAAATTCTTAGAAGCATTACAAGGGGCACAAACCGAGCAAAAAGTTGACGGGCAAGTTTATCTGGTTGGCGCCGGTCCCGGTGATCCGGATTTGCTGACCTTTCGCGCCTTGCGGTTAATGCAAAAAGCCGATGTGGTGATCTATGATCGTCTTGTCTCTCCCGCCATTCTTGAATTGGTACGCCGTGATGCGGAAAAAATTTATGTTGGCAAAGCCAAAAGTAATCACTCACTGCCTCAACAAGACATCAATGCGTTAATGGTAAAGGAAGCCCGTAAAGGTAACCGAGTCGTCAGATTAAAAGGCGGTGATCCCTTTATCTTCGGCCGCGGTGGTGAAGAAATACAAGAACTCATTAAAGCCAATATCGATTTTCAGGTGGTGCCCGGCATTACCGCCGCATCGGGCGCAAGTACCTACGCGGGTATTCCCCTGACTCACCGTGATCATGCCCAATCCGTTACCTTTGCCACCGGTCACTTAAAGGACGGTACCGTTAATTTAAACTGGCCAGCGCTGGCCCATGCGAATCAAACCATCGTGTTTTATATGGGGCTGACGGGATTACCGGTCATTTGTGAAAAATTAATTGAGCATGGTCTTAGTGACAGCACGCCCATTGCCCTTATTCAGGAAGCCACCCGAGATGGTCAGCGGGTGGTAACCGGCACCTTATCGTCAATAAACGATAACCCGCAAGTGGCCACACTCGAGCCACCTACATTAATTATTGTGGGCACAGTGGTGTCATTGCATAAAGAATTAGACTGGTTCTCCCAAACCCAATAAATAATGCTTAGCTGCGGATTTTAAGATTTGCTGGTTTTGCGCCATAATCAAGATGGCAAATCTTTAGGGCTAGGTATGACAAATCATCTTACAATACCATTTTTGCTGCTGTGTACCACATTGTGTGTAAGGGCAGAACAAGTGTCTTTTTCCGTTCAGGCCGTGGATGACAAGCAGCAGTTTTCATATGTCTGGACAGATGCCAATTCTCAACAGCAGGACATACACTTTTATCTTGACGCACAAAGCCTAACCACGGCATCGTCGATACAAAGGAACTACCGTCCCGCACTGGCCATGCGTTTTGTTACCGTTAAACTATTAGAAGAAGCCCGCCAATACGATCCTAAAGAAGCAACCATTCAGATCCGCCAACAAGGTGAGAACATTGCCATTAGGGTACAGTCGCGAAGTAAAGCAAAAATTGATGCCATTCAACGCCATTTATCGTCGGTGAAAGAGACCGCTTTTGATGCGTATTTACAAGAAAACTACTACACCCGATATAAAAATACCTACAACCAAGAAGTCATTAAACCCGATCATACCCGCTATATCCGTGAGACCACCAAAGGGCTTGTCCCTCTGTCACAGGCGTTTTATGAAAAAATACATCAGCGGTCAGATGCCCGAGAGTACATCAACATGTTGTTAGGTTGGGTACAAAATATTCCCTATGATCCCATTTTAAACCGCCGTGAAAGTAACGGTTCCGGCTTTGCACCACCCCCTCAGCTATTGCTGGAAAACAAAGGGGATTGTGACAGCAAATCCGTGCTTACTGCTGCCATTATACGGGCTTTTTTACCCGATACGCCCATGGTGCTCATCCTGTTACCTGAACATGCGTTACTGGGGATCGCGCTGATGCCTCAAGGCGACGACAAGACCCTGACAGCAAAGGAAGAAACCTACGTATTGTTCGAGCCCACAGGGCCGGCGTTGTTTAAAATGGGAGAAGTCGCCGACAGTACTGCTTTAGCCATTGCGCAGGGAAAATACACATTAGAAAAAATACAGTAACCCTTTTTTCAATGTCCCCTTCTACATTGGGGACTTGAACGCACCAATACCCTCACAATCACATTCTCTTAAGATAACTCCCTTCCATTCACTGGGAAGGCTCTTGGGTCGTAATTAAGACATTTAAACCATCGACACTCTGGTTAAGTGATTAAAGCGATGAAGCCCTTCAGAAAAACATATTAGCAAAAACTGATATATTACTGTAAATTTAATTGGTATTCTAAATACACATTAAATGAAAAGGTAATTTCTATGACGACTGAAACGCAAGATACGGTGACTTTTCCACAGCTCAACCGTCCGGCGCCTGACTTTAGCGCTAAAACCACTCATGGCCCAAAATCACTTTCTGATTACAAAGGAAAATGGTTGGTGCTTTTTTCTCACCCAGCAGACTTTACGCCTGTATGCACAACAGAGTTCATTGGCTTTGCTAATGCGGCAGACAAGTTCGCGTCACTAAATACAGAACTCTTAGGTCTATCAATCGATAGCACACACTCTCACATCGCCTGGGTTCGCAATATCAAAGAAAACTTTGGTGTAACAATACCTTTCCCAATTATTGCTGACCTTTCCATGGAAGTAGCCAAGGCTTATGGCATGGTTCAACCTGGCGCTAGTGATACCTCCGCCGTTCGGGCTACGTTTATTATTGATCCTGAGGGCGTCTTGCGCGCTATGGTGTATTACCCAATGAGCAACGGCCGAGCAATCAATGAATTTGTTCGACTCGTTGAGGCGCTGCAAACCAGCGATACCCATAGTTGTGCTACACCAGAAAATTGGAAAGTGGGTGAAGACGTCATCGTTCCTCCGCCACACACGCTTGAAGACGCGGAAAACAGAGAATCAGAAGGTCACAACTATGTAGACTGGTATTTTTGCAAAAAGTCTCTGTAATTCTCAAGTTTTCTAGCTACTTATCAGTGATGTAGACACGCTACATCACTGCCATTTAAGGAAAGCACTATGAATACGCAAATTGAAATAACCTCGTTTTTAGATAGCGATAGTGAAACATTTACCTATGTGGTTGAAGACAAAGTCACTTCCAAAGCTGTTGTTATTGACCCTGTTCTAGATTTCGATTATAGCGCTGGTCGGATCCATACAACCGGTGCTGAAAAAATAGCTGAATTCATTGACAACAAAGGGTTGAAGGTTGAGTGGGTGTTAGAAACACATGCACATGCCGACCATTTATCTGCTGCACCATTTTTCAAACACAAATATAACGCATCAATTGGAATTGGTGCTCATATCAAACAAGTGCAAAAAACATTTAAAGCACTTTTCAATTTAGAAAAAGAATTTTTACCCAATGGCGCGCAATTTGACAGGTTATTTGAAGACGGCGATATACTGGAAGTGGGTCATCTCAAGTTCGAGATCCTGCACGTTCCTGGTCACACGCCAGCCGATATCGCTTACCTGCTAAATGGGGGATCCGTGTTCGTTGGCGACACCCTGTTTATGCCCGATGTGGGTACCGCGCGCTGCGACTTCCCTGGCGGAAGCGCTACAACCTTGTTCGATTCAATACAAAAAATCTTAGCGTTGCCAACTGAGACCAATATTTATGTTTGTCATGACTATCCAACGGAGCACCGGCGTCACGAGAGTCAAGTGACGGTTGGCGAACAAAAAAAATTCAATATCCATGTAAAAGATGGCATTACAAAGTCTGAATTCGTCAAGATGCGGGAAAACAGAGACGCAACCTTAAGCATGCCCAGGTTGATACTCCCGTCCATACAGGTAAATGTTCGCGCGGGAGAACTTCCTCCAGCCGAAGATAACCAGGTTAGTTACATAAAAATCCCCATCAATCAATTGTGAGCACACCATGAAAACAGCAAGTGTTTATATTAGTGAAGTAAAAGCATCGATTAAGGAAATATCGGTAAGCGAACTCGCTGTTGCATTGTCGCAACCGGATATTGTTTTAATTGATGTAAGAGAAAGTGAAGAATATCAGCATGGTCATATACCAGCTTCAATTAACTATCCAAGGGGGCTACTTGAAACGAAAATTAGAAACCACCCTCTCGTAGCACACTTCTGTGAAGAGACAGATGCCATCAATGAATTAGCAAAGATGAGCATTTATCTGATTTGCAGAACGGGTGGGCGATCTGCACTCGCTGCAAAATCCCTGTCTGACATGGGGCACAATTCTGTATTCTCGGTAACAGGGGGCATGGAAGAATGGAATAGAAGAGGGCTCGCTATCACTACACCAAAGCCGTGAATTCCCGACTAGCAACCTCTAAGCAGTGACAACCGCATAGCAAGCGGGTTATATAAATGCCCCAGCGACCTATAAACTCATAATGAGAATGCTAGGTCGGTTTTACCGACCCCATGAGGAATAACAAACCCGCGATTTGCACCCATTTGATTACAATAAAACGATGCAGATTTAATCCCAATGCGTCATCAACTAATCTATCTCAAATACACATTACAAGAGCTCTTTTGACAAAATGAAAACGGCAATGACTAAGATGAAAAAAGCAAAGAACTTTTGCAAAGTTGCGCCATCCAGTTTTCCCGCTATTTTTGTGGAAATTGCCATGCCAATGAATGTCGCTAGCAACATAAGTGGTAACAAAGGCACCGCTAACTGGGCCCCCCTTTGTAAATCACCGGCAAACCCAAGCAATGAATTCAGAGCAATGATAAACAGAGAAGCACCCACCGCTTTTTTCATGGACATGTCTAAAAAGAGAACGAGGGCTGGAATAATAAGAAAGCCTCCCCCCGCGCCCAAAGTGCCAGTAATCACACCCACAACGGCGCCTCCTACGGCAATCAAGCCAATATTCTCAGACGTTTTTTCAATGCTTGCTGGGGAGGATTCCGTTTTGCTATAGGCCTTTTTTAACATCATGGCGGCAGAAGCAAGCATAAGCGTGGCAAATAACACCATGATGCCAAGGTTTTTATCTATCTTCAGCGTGTGAATTGTAAGGGTATCGGGTATCGCTGGCATTAAATAGGCCCTAGTAAGATAGACAGTGAAAATAGACGGAACGGCGAACAATAAAGATGCCTTTACGTCTACCAAGCCTTCTTTGAAATATCTAACGGCGCCATAAGCGGCTGTTGCCCCAACAATTAACAGGGAATACCCCGTCGCAATTTCAGGTGTCACCCCCATCAAATAAACCAATATAGGTACGGTAAGAATAGATCCCCCACCACCGATTACACCAAGCACGACGCCTATTAGCACCGCTGCCACATAGCCTAGAATGATCATTCCACACCTTATTTCATTTTAATATAACTTATAACCTAATATACAATAACGTGTATTTTAAATATATATTTAATTAACCCATCACGGTAGAATTATCCCAATCACGCTAATCGTTTTTTTAAATACCCCATGAAGATAAATACTTTTACTAATCTGGCTTTCAGAGTGCTGATCTATCTTGCCCTTAGACGTAACCAAACCGTGAAGACCGGTGATATAGCCAAGTCATATGGGGTTTCCTACAATCATCTGAAAAAAGTAATAACGTTACTCATTGAACATGAATACATTTTGGCAACGAAAGGGCGTGGTGGTGGTATCAGGCTAGCATTGGAGGCCAACGCGATTAATATTGGGAAGGTATTCAGACTCACAATTGAAGATGTTGCATTAGCGGAATGCTTTGCTTCACCTAGTAACAAATGCGTCATATCACCAACCTGTAGATTGAGAACCATTCTACAGGATGCAACGTCTATATTTATTGCTGAGCTTGATAAATACACACTCTCAGACTTAGTAGAAGGAAGAGAAAATGCCCTCGCGAACCATCTGGCAATAGACGTTATTGAACTGAAGTAAGCTCAGTTTTTTTAGTTAAATGGTGCCCGTGTCCACATGCCAAAAAGACAATGACTCAATGATATGAGGTTCGAGCACCATTTACCTCGTATAGCCCCCAACATCCCCTAGAGGCTAAGCACAGCAAAATAGGGGGATACGATTCCCAGCTATAACTCTTGCTCCGCAAACTCCGCCAGACGTGAGCGCACCACACCATCCAAATTAATGGTGGCACTACCGGAGAAATTCTTAAATCGCTCCACAAGATAGGTTAACCCGGAGGTCACCGCACTCAAGTAATTACTGTCAATTTGTGCCAGGTTTCCGGAGCAAATCAACTTAGTGCCTTCGCCACAGCGGGTAATGATGGTTTTTAACTGCGCCGCGGTGAGGTTTTGTGATTCATCCAAGATCACAATGGCATTTTGAATACTTCGCCCGCGCATAAAATTCACTGATTTAAACTGAATATTGGCCTTTTCCATAATGTAATTCATGGAGCTTTTGGCATTTTCATCATGTTTATGCAGCACTTCCAGCGAATCGGTAATAGCGGCAAGCCAAGGCGCCATTTTCTCTTCTTCGGTGCCCGGTAAAAAGCCAATGGATTCGGCAATCTCTGGCGTAGAGCGGGTGACGATAATCTTATCGTACATGTTCTTTTCCACCACCATTTCCAGCGCAGCAGCCAAGGCAAGTAAAGTTTTACCACTACCAGCAGGACCGGTAAGGATAACTAAATCAATATGAGGGTCGAGTAAGGAATGCAGCGCCATGGCCTGACCAATATTCTTTGGCGAAATCCCCCAGGCATGTCGACCCATTAACCGTTCATAACCGAGATCCAGCACTTCCAACGTATCAGCGGTCATCCCTTCTATGAGCCCTGCAAATTGATGGCTGTCGTCCAACAAATATTCATTAATATAAGGGTCTGGCATCACATTTCGAGCCACCGTATGAATGGTATCCCGTCCCTCAGAGCGACTTTCAACAGATTTTACTTTCTCCCAGAAATTACCCTCAAACTTATAAAAGCCTTTTGAAAGATACTTAATGTCACTGATTAATTGGTCAGTGCGGTAATCCTCCACATGCGCTAAACCCGCGCCTTTGGCTTTTAAGCGCATATTTAAATCTTTGGTCACCAGCACCACTTGCTGGGGCGCATAGGTTTTTTGCAGGTGTAACGCCACGTTGATAATACGATTATCGTTCTCGTTACTGGTAAATATTTGTTGCGATTCAGCCATATTGAGATCAGCGAAGATGGATAACGCACCCGTAGGTTTGTTCTCCCCAGCTCCCATGCCTTCTAAAGAAACGCCTGCAAGCATATCTTCGGGGGTGGCATCATGAAGCAAATCTTCCATGGATCGAATTGAAACCCGTGCATCACGGGCCACATCTTTTTTACTGTCTTTAATATAATCCAGCTCTTCAAGCACTGTCATTGGCACAACAACATCGTGTTCTTTAAATGAGAGAAAAGCGTGAGGTTCGTGTAGCAGGATATTGGTATCTAAGACATAAATTTTTGTGTCTGTGGACTTTTTTTTTGGCATCCTTCGCTCCGACAAGAGTAATACAGGGCCCGCCTAACTGCTGACGTGCAATCAAGAGTCTCGCTCAGGAGAAGATGTGGTCGTCGAACCGGACGCTCTACTCCGTGTCGCGTCGACTTTCAATTCCACCATAATCCAGTTTTCCCAACTTATCACTTTTTTTTACTGTTTTTTTTTATGTTAGGGTTAGCCCCACAATCGAAAACGGGTCTGATGGCGTTTAAATGGTGGGTTCACCTTTATCTAACATCACTCAGACAGTACAATACCGGCCGCTAAAAATTAAGGTATCACTATGAATTCAGTCAGTGCATTTTCCGTTGGCCAACGCTGGTTAAGTAACACCGAGTCAGAATTAGGCTTAGGCGCCGTCCTTAAAGTAGATTTTCGTTCTGTGGAAATTCTATTTCCCGCTACCGGCGAAAGCCGCATGTACACGAAAGAAAATGCCCCCCTTACCCGTCTGGTTTTCAAAGAAGGCGATACCATCGCCAGTCAGGACGGCTGGCATTTGTATGTTCAACACGTGGAAGAATCTAACGGTGTACTGATTTATCACGGCATGCGTGAAGATACCAAAGAAACCACCAAACTGGCGGAAACCTTACTCGATCACAACATCCGACTGAATCAACCAGAGCAGCGGTTATTTAATTTCCAAACCGATCCGCCAAAATGGTTCGATTTACGAGAACGGGCCCTGGCTCACCAACATGAGTATCAGCAGTCATCCACCATAGGCTTATCTGGCGCCCGTATTGAACTTATCCCCCATCAGTTACACATTGCATCGGAAGTGGGTAACCGACACGCGCCACGGGTTCTGCTCGCCGATGAAGTCGGTTTAGGAAAAACCATTGAAGCAGCCTTAATTATCCACCGTCAAATTCAAACCGGTCGTGCCCAGCGCATTCTCATCGTGGTACCTGATTCATTGGTACATCAGTGGCTGGTGGAAATGCTAAGACGGGTAAACTTATCTTTTGCTATTTTTGATGAGAGTCGTTGTGAAGCGCTAGACGAATCGGGCACCAACCCCTTTGAGAATGAGCAATGTATTTTATGCAGTATTGATTTTCTTAAAGCATACCCCAAGCGCCATCAACAAGCGTTAGAGGCCGGCTGGGATTTACTGGTGGTGGACGAAGCCCATCATTTGGCATGGTCCACAGAAGCGCCGTCTGACGCCTACTTGCGTATTGAAGCCTTAGCCGCGCAGACGCCCGGGGTTTTATTATTAACCGCCACACCGGATCAATTAGGGCATGAAAGTCATTTTGCCCGTTTACGACTCCTTGATCCTGCCCGATTCCACGACTACAACGCTTTTTTAGAAGAAGAAAGCCACTATAGTGCCCTGGCAGAAGCGGTCACGCCGTTACTGGATGATGGCCCCCTTAGCGATGACGCCTTAGCGACGCTCAATGCCTTGGCACCGGATGTTATTGCCCGTTACGATGATTTAAACGACGATGCCAACAAGCAAGCCATCCTCACCC
>NZ_JBAHZB010000054.1:0-23414 GCF_036697315.1 Alteromonas sp. 14N.309.X.WAT.G.H12 | reverse complement strand
GTACAGAGATAGGTACCATGAGTGGTATCGCTCCCCGTGCGCGCATCGCCATGTACAAAGTCTGCTGGAACTCAGATTATGTTAGCCCGTCGGGTGCTGATGAAGCTGGCTGTTTCTACAGTGATAGCATGGCGGCCATCGAGCAAGCCATTGTGGATGGTGTCGACGTCATTAACTATTCCATCGGCGGTAGCTTAACCGATCTTACCGTACCTTCCACAGCGGCCATGTTACGGGCTGCTGAAGCAGGGATTTTCGTTTCAGTGTCTGCCGGTAATAGTGGGCCTACGGAATCGACCATTGGGACACCGGCACCTTGGGTGACCACTGTGGGTGCGTCAACGTATGATGGTACCAGCTATGTGAATGGCCTTGAAGTAACCCAATCGGGCGCAACAGAAACCTACGCCTTCACGGAAGGTAGTATTACTTTGCCACTTAGTGAGTCTGGACCTGTTAGCGGCTCGTTAGTCGTAGCACAACCATTAGAAGCGTGTTACGAAGGCGAAACCTCTACGCCGCTAACTAACGCCGAAGAAATCGACGGCAATATTGTGCTTATTCAGCGTGGTACATGTGCATTTACGCAAAAAGTCAGTCGTGCCGTTGATTCTGGTGCAACAGCGGTTGTGGTCTATGACAACGGCAGTGGCGTGACCATTATGGGGGGCGACTATGTTGGTGGCATCCCTGGCGGGATGGTTTCAGAAAGTGTGGGCTCTATGTTAAACACGGCGGTCTCCGGTGGCGAAGATGTCGCAGTTAACATGAGTGGTTCTATTTTCGTTGAGCAAACCGAAATCGGCAATATGATGGCTGAATTCTCCAGTCGTGGTCCAAATGCATCCACCCTTGATGTTATTAAGCCGGATATTACTGCGCCGGGAGTGAATATCTTGGCGGCAACGTCTAGCACCCCTATGTTTGGAGAGCAAGGAAATCAAGTTGCGTACCTCAGTGGTACCTCTATGTCATCGCCTCATATTGCGGGTATGGCAGCCTTACTGATAGATCAACATCCAGACTGGTCACCTGCCCAGGTGAAATCTGCATTAATGACCACCGCTTATCAAGATGTAACGAAAGAAGATGGTGTAACACCGGCGGATCCGTTTGATTTTGGTGCAGGTCATGCAGCGCCCGTTTCAGCCATGGAACCTGGCCTTACTTTTGATGCTGGATTCTATGATTACATGGGCTTTATGTGTGGTCTTGGTGAAGATACCTTCGTTGAAACTGAATCAGGATATACCTGTGATCAGTTTGAAGAAGCGAATTATCCCATTGACGGAAGTCAGCTTAACTATCCTTCTATCGCCATTGGTGAGTTAAGTGGCGAAGAGACTATTGTACGTTATGTGACGGACGTCAGCGGTGCAGGCGGCAGTTATAGCATTGCAGTTGAAGGGTTGGATAACCTGTCTGTGACAGTTCAAGGCTATAACAGCGACTTCACGCCACTTGACGGTGACGTGTTGGAAGTGTCACCCGGTGACGTCTCTGCCTTCACTGTAACCTTCAATAAAACGGACTCTACCGTTATTGATAGCTGGGAATTCGGTGCAATCGTACTGACCGGCGAAGACGGTACTGTGGTTCGTAGCCCCGTTGCGGTCAACCCCGCTGCAGATGTGAAGATGGATGTGTCTGAATCGGTATCAGTAGCACTTAACAGCCGTGGTCGTGGCTTCTTTTCTGTCGGCATGAACTATACCGGTACTGCTAGCTTGGATTATAAAGGTTTAGTCGGACCGGGTATTGTAGATAGCGTGGTTGAACAAGATGCTGACGGTACCTTTACCTTTTTAGAAGATGGGTTGTCAGTAACCTACTTCACTGTACCAGAGAGCGCGTCTCTTGCACGTTTCAGTCTTTTTGATGAGTTAGTAGAACAAGAGGGAACCGATCTAGATTTGTTCGTCTATCGGTGTATTTCTTATTCGTGCACGTTAGTAGGATCTTCTGCAGCGGCTGGCTCTGACGAAGATGTAACGCTGATTAATCCAGAAGCGGCAGATAATATCGATGCCGGTGATCTCTACATTGTGTTTGTGCAAGGTTGGGATCTCAACGGTGTTGAAAGTACTTCTTTCCAAATGCCGTATTGGATAACGACCGAAACAAACAGTGCCACACGTTTTAGTATGTCATCCCGTGCCATAGATGGACGCACCAGTGACGTACGTATTACCGCAAGTGGCTTAACGTCAGGCGTACCTTATATGGGTACCGTGACTTTCTATGATGATGAGGGTGTGGAACAAGGCACCACCGTTGTAGAAGCTGTTCAAGAATAAAATCAGAGGGAAAAGGCGCAGCCTTATGCTGCGCCTATATAAAAAAATAGGTGAAGTTATGAAAAAAATTAAATCATTATTTAGTGCTGCAATATTGTCATGTTGTGCTTTGCTGTTCTCGGCCAGTTCCAACGCTGTTCTTATTACCACAACCGTTAATTTAGGTACCGTTGAATTGGCGACAGTACAAACGAGTCTGGACGATTCCTTGATTGATTCGGGTATGGGAGTGGTGAGTACCTACGATATGGTTGGATTCGACTTAGTTGATCTTTATATCCCACTGGCGGATGGTTGGAATCCTTATACATGGGATTTTGAAGCCATGATCGACGTGGATAATGTTATGGCTGGTGTGGAGTACCTTACCTTTGACGTAGAAGATGATGGTGGTTGGTTGTATTACCTTTATGTGGATTTGATGTCTACTTACGATAATTATGGTTCAATTTATGATCTCTATTCAGGGGGCTACGTTTTTGAAGCCTTTGAGGATGACGTGACGTTAGTGTCTAGCGTGGGAACCGTCGCTGTGTCAGAACCTGCTGTTTTCGGACTTTTTGCTATGGCATTTGCCGGTTTAGTATTACGCCGTCGCCGCGTATAATAAACACCAATATCATAGCCCTCGCATAGCGGGGGCTTTCTTTGTTCCATTCCCGCTTTTATTTGTTGTTTTCGTTTTCAATTCATATCTCATCAATGGCCAAATGTGGGCATAATATTGCAATGTAGCGTATAGATAAGTAATACTGACGAAAAGTTTACACCCTTTAATGGTTGCGAGGTTTCCTTTTTGGTCGTCCAGTTCCTGTTTCTACTTGTCGTTATAGGTACGTTTTTTAGTGGTGTAAATACGGCGTTTGCTCAAGAACCAAGCAATAAGGTTACCTATTGCATCGATCCGGAATGGCTACCCTATGAAGCGCTGAGGGATGGCAAACACATAGGTATTTCTGCTGATTATTTACGCATAATTGAAGATTTCACGAAATTAGAGTTTGAGCTCATACCCACAGAAAGTTGGCAAGAAAGCCTCGAAGCTTTAGAGACGGGACGGTGTATGATGACCACAATGATCAATCGCACACCAAGCCGTAGTCATTTTTTGATTTTTTCTACGCCGTATATCGAAGTTCCGAACGTTCTCATTGGCGGTACGGATATGCCCATGGTACAGGGATTTGATGGGGTGGGAAATTACCTTGTCGGTGTCGTAGGTGGCTTTCGACACACTGAATATTTGGCTCGATATTATCCAAATATCATTACCGAGTATGTTGATTCGAATGCAGAAGGGCTTGAGAAGGTATCCAACGGAGAACTGGATCTCATGGTTGGCTCCTTGTTAAGTGTCTACAGTTACATTAACAGTCACGAATTTAATAACCTTAAAATTGTTGGTTTCGCCGAACCCTTTGATTTGTTGTCTTTTGGCGTTAACAAACATTATGCGTACTTGTTACCCATTTTAAATCAAGCCATCGATACCTTGCCGGAAAGTAGGAAGGTTGATATTTATCGGCGCTGGAATTCAGCCCAGCAAGTGAGAGAGAATCGGTATACACCTGTTATCATCATTGTGGTGATTGTGGTGGGTATTATTGCTGCCGTAACATGGCGACGTCGTGTAATACGCATCTATAAGCAAGAAATAAACGATAAAAATGAGGAGATTGAAGTATTACAATCTACCTTGTTAGAGAGAAATCGTACTCTTGAATTTCTTTCTAACCGTGATGAACTAACAGGCTTATACAATCGAAATTATTTAATGCGTAAGGTGGAAGAAGAGGTTTCACGTTATCAGCGCTTTCAAAATCCGAGTAGTCTTATTGGTATTGAATTACAGGATAACCTTACGTCGCGACTGGATCAAAATGACCAAGATGAGCTTTATCGACAAATGGCGAGCATTTGTTTATCTGCGGTACGTGATGTGGATATCGCGGTAAGGTGTGAGTCTAATCGATTTGTGATCCTGTGTCCGCAAACCCACATTTTCGCTGCCAAAAAGCTGGCTCTTCGCTTGTTGAACGCCTTGTCAGAGGAATTAGTCACGCATATTACCTTGTTTGTCGGTGTCGCTGAGCTACAACAAGGCCAAGGCTTTGTGGAATGGCACGAAGCCCTCAACAAGGCGTTGGTTTCATCACGGCGGCGGGGGGGAAACTGTGTCGCCTTAACGGAATAATTAAGGCGTACGGGTTTTATCTTACAATGGGGTGATAGTGCCACTGATGAGCATTATAGCGTATTTCACAGGACTCAAGTTCGCGCTCTGAGCGCCAATTACGATTATTTAACTTGGCGGACACGCCCGTATACAGGCGTTTATTGGCTTTTAATTTAATTCGGGCCACATATTCGTCTTTTCGAGTTTGTAGCTCAATGGATTTTTTCTCCAGCCAGAATAACAATGCAGTTTCATTGTGAAGCATAGCTTTTACTTCAGAGACTTTGTGTTCTAAATCCTTGTGAGTCAAACGCTGTACAATCAGCGCGAGTTTTTCTTTGTGACGAAGGTTATTCTCGCGTAAGTGCTTAAGCAGTTCATCGATGGTCTCTTTTTTTTCTGTTAAGACGGCCAGTCCCGGTGAGAAGTCGACTTTTAAGGTGCTTCCAGCCACCGCACCTAAGGTACCGGCTTCAACCTTATCCTGACAAATCAGTTCACAGGCAAACAGGTTACCCATGGGTTTATCGAGTTGCCCCACGGTGACGCCACCACCGCTATGTATTCGACTGTAAGCTAACTGCCGACTGACGGTGATATCTCCCTTTGCTCTTAAATCGATACCTTGGCCATGCTGGATATGAATACTGCCGCCGGCAATCAATGTACAGCTGTAGTTTTGGCTATTGTCGTCAACTTTCCCCATCGCTCCTTCGGTAATAATAATATCGCCACCGGCTTCGATATGGGCCGATTCCACAAAGCCATTGATGGTAATATCTTTTGGCGATTTAACGATCATCTTTTCAGCAACGTCACCGTTCACTAAAATCGCGCCTTCGTAGGTAACATGGCCTGTGCCCACATTAACGCCTTTACAAATGAAGGTTTCGTCAATATCCATTTTTAAATTATGGTATTTAGGCATACCGGACATTTTTGCAATAAGGACATTTTCGTCATCATCGCTGACAGCTGTATTCGTCCCCATTTTAAAGTCTAGCCATTTTCCCGGTTTGGGAATCAGCAATGTGTCTTTAACATCAAAGCCTTTACGTCCTTGTGTCGGTGGGGTTCGCCGCAATACAGGTGTACCGACTTTTACACAAACCACATCCCCTAGGTTACGTAAATCCGTTTTGTTATTATCGTCGGTTTGGGGTTTTAAAACCCGTTCTAAAGCATTAGGAACCAGTGGGATAAATCGAGAGTTTTTGCCGTTTTTTGCCGGCATTCCTTTGGCAATAACCCCTTCAATAATCTCGCCGGGTTCGGCGTCTTCTGCCAGCGAGAGTAGTGCTTCTATATGTCTTAGTCCGACGCCTCGACGAATACGATTTTTGTAGGCAAGGTTTCGTACCGTGATGGCATTTGGCATTTTGCCGCCATAGGGCGTGGTCAGTCTCAGTGACGCCGATAGGGCATCCTTACTGATAACAAATTCTACTTCTGCATGGCGTAATTGGGCAATATCTGCCGTTATCGGTGTCGTATCGCCAGTTTTAAACGCAAGATTTGCCTTATCACAGAGAGATTTAAGTGATCGCTTTGAGACGTAGAAGTTGGCATAGGGGGTGGTTGAAAGATAATCGATAACGCCCCCGCGATCGATATCTTGCTCCATCGCACCGGGGTCAATGGTGAGTGTTAGGAATTGTGTGTCGTTATTATAATTGTAAGAAATGCCTTTCATTTTTTATATCCGTAATATCTCGCCATTAGGTTATCGGCAGACTGTATCTATGACATTAGTCTATCTAATTTAAGTTGTACAACTGCGTCAGGTCAAAGGTTTTGCGCATATTGATAGAGTGCCCGTAAAATTGCTTGTTTGTGGGGATCTTCCCGATACTGTTCCAACAATTGTTCAAGTTCAAGTAAATAAGGTTCCAGAGTCATTGTTGCCGGAGAGTCGTTATCCGTTAATCGGTTTTGTCGGTGAGCCTGCCAACGGTACATCTCATCTGCGGTAAGGGTTTGAGGGTAGTTACGACACCGATATCTAAATAGCATGGTACGCAAAGTGAGATTTTGTGTTTGGTCTGCCAACGGAGCTAAATTTTCTGGCAATGCGTTACGTACGTTATCACACCAACGTCGTTCTTCCTCATTTAAAAAACCACCACTGTACAGTCCATGGTCTGGATCCACGTCACGTTCTTCAAGGGGGGCGCTATAAACGTCCGTCAGCTTTTCTCGTAAGTTGGGCATATTAATAAGCGCACGAAAGTGTTGCAGACACTGGGCTTTGTCAATGCCAAGACGTTGGGCATTTTCCTCAGTCAGGGCTTTGCCGGTGGTAATAAAGGGCGAACGATTAATATGAAGTAATTTTAAACCCGGACGTTGCAGATCACCTAAATCATGGTTAGAGGTATAAAGTCTGTCTCGTATGGTATCTGCATCTTCGTTGATCAGTACGTCTACGGGCAATGACAAATCCACACAAATAATCGCATTGGTGTTGGTGGGATGAGGTGCCACCGGTAATATCCATGTACAGCAACCCTGTGAGGCTGGAATTTTTGACGAGACGTGGAGCAAGACCGAGGGCGACTGGGTATTAATCTGCTTTAGTACTTGATGTTTACTGCGTAAAGAAAAACTGTAGTCGTATAATTTCGGCTGATGTTTCTTTATCAGCTTTGCCAAGGACAGGGTGGCGTGAACATCGGACAACGCATCGTGAGCCTGGCCATGATCAAGGTTATTGGCGTTTGCCAAATCTTCTAATTTAAAGCTTGGGATCCCTGGTTCTTTTTCCGGCCAAGTAATGCCGTCGGGTCGAAGGGCGTAACAGGCCCGTGCCAGATCGATAATGTCCCAACGGGAATTCCCATTTCGCCATTCACGGGCATAGGGGTCAAAAAAATTACGGTAAAACAGGTGACGTGTCACTTCATCGTCAAAGCGAATGCTGTTGTATCCGGCGACGCAGGTATTAGGTTGCATCATCACGTCATTCACTTGTCGCGCAAATTCTGCTTCTATCATGCCGTCACGTAACGATTGTTGCGGTGTGACGCCGGTAATAAGGCAAGCTTGGGGGTGAGGCAGCATATCATTGGCGATTTGCGCCATGATATTAATGGGCTTGCCAATAATATTAAGATCGGTATCGGTGCGGATGGCGGCAAATTGACATGGCGTATCCTTTACCGGGTTGGCTCCCCAAGTTTCGTAATCATGCCAAAGTATACTGGGCGCATGTTGCGTCATTATACGTATTGATCCTTTATTAGTGACTTCATGGTGGACTATACCAGTGAGTTTTACTGCTAGCCAGATACAAACGTGGGGTAATTCCGTCTCAGGCTAAAATTTAATTTAACAGATTGTGGTTTCATTTGATGCTGGCACCTAAGCGGCTATCACAGCGTCAAAAATCATGAGTAGGGGTTAAAAAATAGTTAAACTTACTCGCATATTTGTTCCCTTGGGTCTAGGCTCAAAGAGGGCTATAACCCAGTATAACGGTGAATTTGACGCGTCGTTTGATTGGGTTAGAGATGAATAATGATAAAAATGCTGATACACCACTTTTTTGCGGTGTAAAGGAGGCAATATGGAATCTTTGTTAGTCAGTGATTATATGAATCTCCACCCGGTAAAATTAACCCCAGACATGCCGGTCGCTGAGGCCGTTGAAGCCTTATTAGCAAGCAAACAAACAGGTGGTCCGGTGCAAGATAAGCTGGGTAAAGTGGTCGGTTTCTTATCTGAGCAGGATTGCCTAAAGCAGATGATTGAATCGAGTTACTATCGGGAGCAAGTGTGCCGCGTTAAAGATGTTATGCAAACCGCTGTGTCAGCCGTTAAACCATGGAGTTCGGTACTGGAAGTGGCACAACGGTTAATCAATGAAAGACCACGGATCTTTCCTGTGATTGACGAGGATGGCAAGTTAGTGGGCATCATTAATCGCGCCGCGGTACTTAGAGCCATCGACAAGCAATTGCAGTCGGGTTACAACCAGAAAGCCAGTTAGCGATTAATGCCCCTGCAATGCGCATTATTTATGGTAAACTTTAGCGCCTTTTTTGAATAAAGCCTGCTAGTTTGCTGTAAGGAATGCGCGTTGTCGATTGAAACTGAAAAACCTTCTCTATCTGCATTTTTTGATTTAATACCTGATTGCATGATTGCCGACCAATTCTCATTACGCAATCGGTTACGGCGTTGTGCTGCGTTATTAAAAACAAATAAAGAGGAGGGTGAGGCGCAGCTTCAACGGTTAGCAGAAAAAATCCAAGGGTCGGTAGCACGACGTCAATGGCGCAGTGAGAATGTTCCTGCCATATCCTATCCTCCGTTACCGGTAAGTGACAAAAAAGAAGATATAAAAGCCGCCATCGCTAGCAGTCAGGTGGTGATTGTGGCCGGTGAAACTGGCTCAGGAAAAACCACCCAATTACCCAAAATATGCTTGGAATTAGGGCGAGGGGTGAAGGGGTTGATCGCGCATACCCAACCTCGTCGATTGGCCGCGCGAAGTGTTGCCACCCGCATCGCCGAAGAACTCAATACACCCTTAGGTGAGAAAGTCGGGTTTAAAATACGATTTTCTGATCAAGTCAGTGAGTCCAGCTATATCAAGTTAATGACTGACGGTATGCTGCTTGCGGAAATGCAAAAAAATCGTTTTTTAAATCAATACGATACCATCATTATTGATGAAGCCCATGAGCGTAGTCTGAATATTGACTTTCTACTGGGTTACCTCAAACAATTACTGCCAAAACGTCCAGAACTCAAGGTGATCATTACATCCGCGACCATTGATCCTGAACGCTTTAGTCGTCATTTTATGGATGCGCCTATCGTTGAAGTCAGCGGGCGTACGTATCCGGTAGAGATTCGTTATCATGGGCCTGAAGATCGCCATGAGGATGGGGATCAGACCGATGCCATTATCGCCGCCGTTGATGAGTTAAAACGAGAAGCCCCCGGCGATATTCTTATCTTTTTAAGCGGTGAGCGTGATATTCGTGATACCCAGGATGCGCTGCAAAAACAGCAGTACCGCAACACCGAAATTGTGCCCTTGTATGCGCGCCTATCCGCCGCAGAACAAAACCGTATTTTCCAATCTCATCACGGCCAACGTATCGTGTTAGCGACCAATGTGGCAGAGACCTCGCTCACGGTGCCAGGTATTAAATATGTGATTGATCCAGGCACGGCGCGTATATCGCGATACAGTGCCAGAAGTAAGGTTCAACGCCTCCCCATTGAACCTATCTCCCAAGCTTCGGCAAATCAGCGAGCCGGTCGATGTGGACGGGTTTCAAACGGTATATGTATACGGTTATATAGCGAAGAGGATTTTCTCGGTCGTCCTGCCTTTACGGATCCGGAAATTTTGCGCACAAATTTAGGTTCGGTAATTTTGCAAATGCTTGCCCTTGGGCTTGGCGATATTGGGGCTTTTCCCTTTGTGCAGCCGCCTGATAATCGCAATATTACCGATGGCTTTAGGTTATTAGAAGAAATTCAGGCCATTACCCGTAAAAAAGGTAAGGCCTCGCTGACGCCATTAGGGCGGAAAATTGCCAAATTACCCATCGATCCGCGCTATGCCCGCATGGTAATTGAAGCGGGTAAAACCAACGCCTTAATGGAAGTTATCGTTATTGCCGCTGGGCTTTCCATTCAGGATCCCCGGGAAAGACCCCAGGACAAACGCCAGCAAGCGGATGAAAAACACAGTGCATATGTGGACAAAGAGTCGGATTTCATTAGTTTGTTTAACTTATGGCAAGCCTTTAAAGAGCAGCAAAAAGCCTTATCAGCGAATCAGTTGCGAAAATGGTGTAAATCCAATTTCATCAATTATTTACGAATGCGGGAATGGCAGGATATTGTCAGTCAGTTGAAGAAATCCATTGCCGAAATTGGGCTGGGAATTGGCCACGAGCATGCCGATTATGCCGCCGTACATCAGGCTATTTGTAGTGGTTTGTTGTCGCACTTGGGCATGAAAGATAAAGATCGCGAGTATATCGGGGCAAGAAATTCACGTTTTATGCTGTTTCCTGGTTCTGGCTTGGCGAAAGCACAACCCAAGTGGGTGATGGCGGCTGAGCTGGTTGAAACATCTAAATTGTTTGCCAGAGTGAATGCGAAAATTGATCCCACCTGGGTGGAACCACTGGCTAAACATGTTAGCTCATCAAGCTATTCTGAGCCTCATTGGTCGAAGAAGCGGGGAGCCGTGGTGGCATTTGAAAAAGTGACCTTGTTTGGGTTGCCTATCATTCCCAAACGCACCGTTGTGTATAGCCAGATCGATCCTGAGGTAAGTCAGACACTCTTTATACGCCATGCCCTTATCGACGGTGATACAAAATTAAGTTACCGTTTTTTGTCTGATAATTTAGCCTTACTGGATCAGGTGGATGAGTTGGAGCAAAAAATTCGTCGCCGGGATTTTATGGTTGATGAAGATGATCTGTTGGCTTTTTATGCTCAGCGTTTGCCGGTAGAGGTCAATAGTGAAGCGGCATTTAAAAAGTGGTATAGCAGACAAAAAGACAAAAATAGTTTGTTATTTACCGAGCAGGACGTTTATCGCCAACAACCTGAATCCCACTTATCCAATGCATTTCCTGATACTTGGGAGCAAGGGAATATCCGTTTACCGCTACGTTACCACTTTGAACCCAGTGCCGAGGATGATGGCGTGACCGTGTTGATCCCGTTACCCATTTTAAATCAGGTAGCGGATATGGGCTTCGATTGGCTTGTGCCGGGGTTAAGACAGGAACTGTTAGTGAGTTTAATTAAAGGGTTGGAAAAACGATTACGGAAGAATTTTGTTCCAGCCCCTAATTATGCCCAAGCCTGCCTGGAAGCCATTTCGCCGGTGGACAAGAAAAATCAACCGGTGCCTCTATTAACGGCGCTGTCTGATCAATTAAGACGGATGACGGGGGTACGGGTAGAGCCCGAAGACTGGAATTGTGCACAACTGGATAAACACTTAAAAATGCACTTTGCGGTGGTGGACGATGAAGGCAAGACGCTTGCTAAAGGTGACGATCTTGAATTGTTGAAAAAGCAGTGCCAAGGGCAGGTTACCGCCACATTTGAACAAGCGGTTACCCCCGAGTTAGAACGCAAAGGCCTGCAACAATGGGATTTTGATTCACTGCCAGAGTCATTCACCCAAAAATTGGGGGGATTTGAAGTGCAAGCCTATCCGGCGTTAGTTCCCCAAGGTGAAGGCGTAGACATTGTGTTGGTGGACGAGCCAGAAAAGGCCCGTCATTTACATCGCCAAGGCGTCAATACTTTAATTCGCAATGCCATGCCTTCGCCACTGAATTATTTACAGGCTAAATTGCCCAACAAAGCAAAGTTGGGTTTGTATTTTAATCCCTTCGGCCAGATTAAAGCATTGATTGATGACTGCATAGAAGCGGGCATTGATGAGCTGGTCCAGCAGTATGTGTCGCAGCAAGGGCATGAAATTCGCCATGCTGATGCGTTTAATGGCTGCGCCGATTTTGTTCGCGCTGAGATTAACGACACCGTGTTGGCCATCGCTAAGCAGGTGGAAGAAGGTTTGACGTTAGCCCATCAGTGTCAGAAAAAAATGAAAGGTAGCATCCCTTTGACCATGGTCAACGCCCTTGGGGATATTAAGCAACACTTAAGTACGCTGGTTTATCCGGGGTTTGTCTCGGATATTGGCAGTCATCGATTGGCTGATTGGAATCGGTACATAAAGGGGTTGGCGCGGCGATTGGAAAAACTGCCTATTGATCCCAATAAAGATCGTATGCATCAACAAACACTATCAAAGGTAGAAGCCGAATTTAAAAAGGCGTGCAGCAAATACACACAGGATAAGATCCCGGCACCGCTACAGGATATCCGATGGATGATCGAAGAATTACGGGTGTCCTTATTTGCTCAGCAGTTGGGCACGGCGTATCCGGTCTCGGCAAAACGTGTACTGAATGCGTTGCAGGATTTTTAATACGACTTTACTCCTAGGTGGGCGGATTGCGGTTGACATACTTCTGGTGTGATCCTATAAGAGGGTAGGAGTTTATTCGGTTACTGCCAGAGGTTGGGAGAAGTAAAATGTTAGGATACGACGATAAACGTAATTTTTTCAGGATGATGGTCAATTCACCCTGCCAGGTGCAGATTAATGATGAAGAGTCCAGCCGTACACATCAGGCTGTGTGCAAAGACATCAGTGCAACAGGCATGTCATTGGAGGTTGAAGAGCCGTCAATTGAGATTGGTACGCAAGTCAATGTCTCTATCGATTCAAACAGTTCGCAAATTCCCTCTCTTTCTGCAGTGGCAACGGTGGTGCGGTGTGTACCGGAAACCGATGCAAGCTGTGTTATTGGTGTTGAAATTTCGGAAATGAAGTAAATCTCTTTACTCAATGCGCAGGATTGATTAATTAGATTGTACAAAAACCTTATTGTTAGTGATAATCATTATCAACAACTCAATGAGGATATCAGTATGACTAAAACAATCACTTTCGCCATGATGCATTTTACCGTGGCCTTCACAGTAGCGTATTTATTGACTGGCAGTTTGGTCGTCGGCGGTGCCGTGGCACTGGTGGAACCGGCAATTAATACTGTTGCATTCTATTTTCACGAAATGTTTTGGCAACGACGGGAAAGTAAGGCGGTTCAGCCGTCTTCGTTGCCCGTCTGATAACTGCCATTAGATATCGCTGACTTCGCAGATCAATCCTTTTAGGTAATAGCCTTCTGGAAATGTGCCAATGACAGGATGATCAGGTCCTTGGGACAGTCGCTCGATAATTTTAATGGTACGCCCGGCATCAAGGGCAGCGTCTGCGACGATCTTTTGAAAAAGCTCCGCGGGCATCAAGCCGGAACAGCTAAACGTAAACAGTAACCCGCCAGATTTTACGGCGTGAATGCCGTACATATTAATATCTTTATACCCTCTGGCAGCGCGATTAAGAGACGCTTTACTGTCTACAAATTTTGGCGGATCAAGTATAACCATATCAAATTGACGTTGTTGTTGGTGATAGGTTCTAAGCGCTTGAAAGACATCCTCATTTACCATTTTACCTTGAGGATTAGTGAGGTTATTCATGGCAAGATGTTGTTCGGCCAATGCTAACGCCGGAGCGGAAACATCCACATTGGTGACGTTTTTCGCACCGCCTTGTAATGCATAACATGAAAAGGTACCGGTATAACTAAAACAGTTTAGTACTTCAGCGTTCTTGGCATATCGCTTCACGGCCGCTCGACTATCCCGTTGATCGAGATAAAAGCCGGTTTTATGCCCGTTTTCAATATCTACCCGAATACGAATACCATTTTCCATTATTTCCACAACGGAGGGTGGGGTGCCTACCAGGGCTTGCACCACTGGTGCTAATCCCTCTTTTTGTCGCACATCGACATCACTGCGTTCAAAAATATCCTTGCCGGGTAACACTTTTTGTAATGCCCATACAATTTTGTCACGCTGTTTATCGGCACCAGCACTTAATAGTTGAAGAACGATAACGGTGTTATAGACGTCCACCGTCACACCCGGCAGGCCATCAGATTCAGAGGCAATTAAACGATAGCTGTTGGTATCTGGACTGATTACCCATTTTTGCCTTAGGGAATAAGCTTGGGCAATCCTGCGTACAAAAAAGCCATTATCTATGGATTCCTCGGCTTCAAAGGTCCACATTCTTACTCGGATCTGGGACTCCGGAGACCAGGCTCCCCGACCCAGCCACTTACCTTCACTGCTGTGAACATCGACGGTGTCACCAGCACGGCAGCGACCTTTCAATTGATCGACGGCACTGGCAAAAACCCAAGGGTGACGACGACGTAGGGATTTATCACGTTGGGGATGAAGGATTACGGTTGCTGACATTGCGAATATAAAAATGAATGAAATGAGGGCTGTAGTATAGCTTTTCTCATCATTTATCGCGACTATTGAACTGTTGCCATGCAATTAGGTATAACAAACTAGGCTTGTGTTGCATGGCAAGTCTTCGAAAAAGGAGTATTTATGCGATATGTTGATTTTACCCCCAAAGATGGGCCGGAAAGTCTGGTGATAAAGACGCGACCTGTACCGGTAGTGAAAGATGGGGAAATACTCATTAAAGTGGCGGCCTTTGGCGTCAACAGAGCCGATACACTGCAACGGCAAGGGAAATATCCAGCACCACCGGGTGAAAGCGATATTCTTGGATTGGAAGTGTCCGGTGAAGTGGTTGAAGTCGGCCCCAATGTGACTCAATGGCATAGCGGTGATCGGGTTTGCGCGCTGGTGGCCGGCGGCGGATATGCCGAATACGTTGCGGTAAATGCCACCCACGTGATCCCGGTCCCTAAAAATGTATCATTAATTGATGCCGCCGGACTAACCGAAGTTTACCTCACCGCATGGCAAGCCCTGTTTACTATTGGTGGTTTACAAGGATCAGATAGAGCACTTATCCATGCCGGGGCAAGTGGTGTGGGCTTAGCGGCATTACAATTGTGTCGCTTTAAAGGTATTGAGACGGCAACCACGGCTTCCAGTACACAGAAGCTGAATTTGTGCACTGAAATGGGGGCGACACTCACTATTAATTACCGTACCGAGGATTTTGCCACGGTTTTGCGGGAACAATGGCGTGATGGCGTCAATTTTATTCTTGATTTCATAGGCGGTGATTATCTTAATCGCAATTTAAAGGTGCTCGCCCAAGACGGCAAAGTGGTGTATCTGGCTATGTTAGGAGGCCGCTATGGCGACCAACTTGATATGGCGCTTTTGTTGGCAAAACGCGCCACAATTCAAGGGTCAACTTTACGTAATCGCACCGATGCCTATAAGGCGTCATTGATTGCTGATTTTGTTACCCATGGCTTGCAGGGGTTTGAGTCTGGCGCGCTGCAAGTGAATGTGGATACTGTGTTAAACATAGATGCTGTGGCCCAAGCCCATCAATTGCTGGAAAGTAACCAAACCAAAGGCAAAGTGATTGTAAAATGGTAATGTAATAAAAGGGCCGGACAGGTTTTATTGTTCGCGCCCTTTAACCCACAGGCTGAATTACGGGTGTATTTAGCCTAGTGATGTTAGCCTTCAAACCCGATATCTTCCTCTTGGGGGGATAATGCAGCGGTTCTTGCCAGTTCATCACAGCGTTCATTTTCCGGATGTCCTGAATGACCTTTTACCCAATGCCAGGTAACGTCATGGTTTTTTACTGCTTTATCTAATCGTATCCACAGATCGGCATTTTTCACCGCTTTTTTACTGGCCGTGCGCCAACCATTTTTGCGCCAGTTATGGATCCATTGGGTGATGCCATTTTTCACGTATTGGCTGTCAGTGGTAATATCTACCTGACAACGCTCGGTTAGGCATTCTAATGCCACAGAAGGAGCCATCAATTCCATACGATTATTCGTGGTCTGATAAAAGCCTTTACTGAGTTCTTTGACATGCTCTCCATAAATCAGCAAAGCGCCATAGCCGCCCGGTCCAGGATTACCTAGGCATGAGCCATCGGTATAAATTGTGATTTTCTTTACTGCCATGAAAACGCCTTTTTACGGTTGCAGTGTGTTTTGTCTTATGGGGTTGGTATACTAATGCCCCCGATACGTTACTACCAGCTTAAACTGTAGGTTAAGCTGATGTTTCCATTTAGTTGTTACAAATTCAAGGTTGCCAAATTATGCGTCAAATTGTTCTGGATACGGAAACCACAGGTATCGACCCTAAAGAAGGTCATCGTATCATCGAAATTGGTTGTGTAGAGGTGATCAATCGTAAGCTGACCGGTAACCATTTTCATGTGTATATCAATCCTCAGCGCGAGATTGAGCAAGAAGCCATTGAAGTGCACGGCATTACCAATGAGTTTCTTGCTGATAAGCCCTTATTTGCCGATGTGGCCAAGGATTTTATCAACTTTATCACCGGGGCCCAGTTAGTTATTCATAACGCGGCCTTTGACGTGGGCTTTATGGATCATGAGTTTGCTCTAAATAGCGCCACCCAATCGGTAAAGACCAAAGACATCTGTGATGTGCTAGACAGCTTGCTACTTGCACGGAAGATGCATCCGGGGCAGAAGAATAACCTCGACGCCCTTTGTCGTCGTTATGGTATCGATAATAGTCATCGGGAACTGCACGGGGCTTTGCTGGATGCAGAGATCCTCGCTGACGTATACCTTATGATGACCGGTGGGCAGACTAAACTGAATTTGGCTGGCCAAACCGGGGATGATGGCTCAGCGGGGGGAGAACGTATACGACGACGTCAGCGTGACGCAAATAAATTAAAGGTTATACGTGCCACCGCCGATGAATTAGAACAACATGAAGCGCGATTGGATATTGTGCAAAATAGTGGTGGTAAATGTTTGTGGCGTCAATCATCAGAACACTAATCTTCTTTTTTTCATCATCCCTTGTTGTTTTTTTGTGGACGGGATGGGGGAGCGTCTCGGCGCAAGGAACCCCCTCTGATGTGACGGATCCCAGTACGGTGTTAAATACACTGGGTGATGACTATCAAAATTCCATTGTGCTGTTGCGCAATCGTTTTCGTATTGATTATCAGGTCGATGAAGTCACCCTGGTTTTCTTCCGCGAGTATGGTTCGCCATCGGTGGTGCTTGTTCGTCCCGATGGCTCAAAAATATATGCGAGCCAGGCGGACGGAGATAAGGTGGTTTGGTTTGATGATGACACCTTCGATATGGTGAAGATCAAACAGCCTGTTCCCGGCCCTTGGCAAGCCGTAGGGCAAATCCTACCGGATAGCCGGGTTATGGTGCTGTCCGATATTGAGCTTCATGCTGATCCGCTGCCCCCGGTGCTTTTTTCTGGTGAAGTGCTTAAACAAACCGCGTATCTGACAAATGGGGGAAAACCCATCGATTATACGCAGTTTCGCGACGTAGTAACCTTAGACGTTCAACTAAAAAGTACCAATAATCCCAATTACGAAAACTTTGGTGCCCAAGATGAAGTGGTGGCCACTTTTGAAGATAATGGCCAAGGCATGGACGAAGCCCCGCTTGATGGTGTTTTTACCGGTCAGTTTAATTTGGCTATCTCTGCCGGTGAATGGCGTCCTATTTACACGGTTAAAACCCCAATGTTTTCCAGAGAGCAAGTTAACCCGGTTATCCGGCTCTATCCTAATCCTGTCTTATTAAACGTGGTACCCGACGATGGTCAAACGGGATATCACGAGCTCACCATTGATGTGGTGAGGGATAAAATTAATATTCAATCGTTACTTATTGACGGTAAGGTGCGGTTTCCCAATGGCGACATTCAAAACTTTTCCATTACCGAACCGTCAGAACACGCCCGAACTCATCGAATATTAGCGTATGAAGACGGCATATTTCGCATCAAGGTGACAGCCTATGCCACCACCTTTGATGGCCGAGATATTATTCTTGATGTACCCGAATACAGTTTCCTTGGCGAAGCGCCTTCTGACGCAGAAGATGATCTGCAAGGGGATATGTTCGATGTTTCATCCACAGGGGCTGACACGGTGATCCCCGATGAGGCCCCCCCGATAGCGGAGGAAGTCCCTCAATCCATGGATAAGGATACCCTTGTTATTGCAATCATCAGTGTTAACGGTGCCATTATTTTTATTGGCGTACTGGTTGCGGTATTTATTCTTTGGCGGCGTAAACGTGCTGCGTTACCTAATAACCCAGAGCAAACCACGAATGTTGAGCTGGATAAAAAGGGTTTTATGCATCGTATTGGCAGTTTGTTTAAGAAAAAGCCAACGGATTCGGAGCAATAGGGACCCCACAGGGTGTTCCGTTTTACTAACCAACCGTCAGGCGTTGTTTGTTTAGTGTACGGCGGCAAGGCTAATTGGTTTATATTGCAACATAATGAACATAAAACATGCAAACAGACCTTTCATGAGTATTTTATCGAAAAAAACCGTTGACTCGACCATAGGGAATACGTATTATCTGCGCCGCAGTCAGGGCAGAGGTGTTAAATCATTTTCTGCAAGCTGCTGAAAAATATTGAAAATGTGGAGCGGTAGTTCAGTTGGTTAGAATACCGGCCTGTCACGCCGGGGGTCGCGGGTTCGAGTCCCGTCCGCTCCGCCATTAACTCGATATTTCCTTCTTTTAACGCCTTAATCTTGGTGTTGCTGTGACTTCACGATATTATCCATTCTGGTAGAAATCATAACTAGAAGCGCTAATATAATGGATGAAGTTTTAGCATGTCGTAACGTGTCAAAAACGTATCACGATGGTGAAAACCTAACTGCAGTCTTAACAAATGTTTCCCTTACTGTTAATCCGTCTGAACATGTGGCTATCTTAGGTAGTTCTGGCTCAGGAAAAAGCACCTTATTGCATATTTTAGGCGGGCTTGATAACCCCTCTGAAGGTGAAGTGTGGTTTAAGGGACAAAGTATCACCGCCATGAAAAGCCGTCAGCTGGCCTCATTACGTAATCAGCATATTGGCTTCATCTATCAATTCCATCACCTATTGCCTGAATTTACCGCTTTGGAAAACGCCGCCATGCCGCTGCTTATTCGCGGCGAATCAAAAGCAACAGCGATTGCCGCTGCTACTGACATCCTCGAAAAGGTAGGCCTAACACATCGCATGGATCATAAACCCTCGGCCCTCTCCGGTGGAGAACGACAACGGGTAGCCATTGCCAGGGCGTTGGTGACACGCCCAGCATTGGTTCTTGCCGATGAGCCTACAGGTAATTTGGATGATAAAACCGGTGAGCAGGTGTATCAGCTTTTATGTGATTTAAGTCAGGGGTTTGGCACCAGTTTTGTGGTTGTTACCCACGATAATCGCCTAGCGCAAAAAATGCATCGTACCCTACGCATCAAAGACGGTTTACTGACCACACAAGGAGCCTGATTGTGAATTTAGCGTGGACACTGGGCGTGCGTTTTCGTCAGGGTAAGCAGCGAAATGGTTATATCTCGTTTATTTCTTTTTCATCTACATTGGGTATCGGTTTAGGCTGCTTTGTTCTTATTGTGTTGCTGTCAATTATGAATGGCTTTGAACGGGAATTGTTAAATCGGATCTTAGCTGTCATACCTCACGGTGAACTTTATGCTGTTAATGACGGCATTGAGCAATGGGAAGATCAGGTGCATCGACTTCAAAAGGATCCCCGTATAAAACATGTGGAGCCTTACACCAAAATAACCGGTATGTTGCAGCACAAAGGTACCCTTAAAGCGATTGAGCTTACAGGCTTAGCGGTTGACGAAGCAAAGCACGATAAGTGGCTGGATCAGGTCTCTGTTGAAGACTGGCAGCAGTTTATCACACAGGACGATCAGGTATTACTGGGGCAGGGGATCATCAAAAAGCTGGGGCTTAAAGTGGGTGAACGCATTCAGGTATTAATCCCAACGGCGACAAATAATCTGTCCTTTAAAGCGCCTCATTTGATGACACTCACGGTAGCTGGTCGATTGCAGGTGGGGGGCGAAATGGATAATTATCTGGCATTTATGCACTTATCAAAGGCTTCGGAAGAGACAGGTATCACCACAGGTGCGCAAGGGTTACGATTTACCTTAGCCGATCCTTACGCTGCCTACGAGACCATGCGAAGTATTGGTTACGACTTTCCCCAGGCGGTTTATATTTCAAACTGGACACGGACCCAAGGGCATTTATACAAGGATATTAAATTGGTCCGTGCTGTGGTTTATATTTCACTCACCTTGGTGATTGCTGTGGCCTGTTTTAATATTGTCTCCACCTTGGTTATGGCGGTACGAGAAAAACACAGCGCCATTGCCATATTAAAAACCATGGGAGCCAGTGACAGCTTGATTCGCCGGACATTTATGTTTCAAGGCTTAATAAACGGTATTTTAGGTATTGTTGTGGGCACGGGGGCTGCGGTGATTATTGCGCCGAATTTGTCGTCAATAGTGAGTGCTTTGGAATCCTTTACCGGTATTACATTGCTGTCTGGTGATATCTACTTTATTGATTTTTTGCCTTCACAGCTACAATGGTCAGATGTGCTAATAACAGTATGTGTGGCGTTTATATTGTGCGTCTTGGCCACTTGGTATCCGGCAAGTCAGGCAGTAAAAGTGTCCCCGGCCAGGGCAATAAGCCGTTAGCCGGGGCGATGAAGGGAGGATTACTGATTTTTATCGAAATGCTCGAAGTCCACGGTTTCTTCTTTTGCGCCAGCATTGGGGTCGTTATAAACGGCCTCGTCTAATTCACCTTCACTTTTCGCAACGATGCACGAGACCATGCAGTCACCGGTTATATTGACGGCAGTGCGTGTCATATCTAAAAGACGATCTACACCAATAATAAGGGCGATACCTTCAACCGGAAGGTTGACCTGCTGCAGTACCATTGCCAGCATGATTAATCCAACACCGGGTACGCCTGCGGTACCCACAGATGCGAGTGTGGCAGTAAGTACCACCATAACGTAATCACCCAAGCTTAAATCAACGCCGTAAACCTGGGCGATGAAGACGGTGGCGACCCCTTGCATGATGGCGGTACCGTCCATGTTGATTGTGGCGCCAAGGGGGAGGGTAAAGGATGAGACGGATTTGCCTACACCCAACTTGTTTCGCGCGGTTTCCATGGTAACCGGTAAGGTTGCGCTACTGCTTGATGTGGTAAAGGCAAACAAGCAGGCATCGCGCATTTTCTCCAACATCCTAAGGGGGTTTAACCCAGTTAAGCCTTTTAACAGTATGGAGTAGGTAACCAAGCCATGTAATACCAATACAAACAGCACTAAGAAGAAGTACTTTGCCAGACTCCCCAGCATTTCTGCACCAATGGTGCTAAATAATTTAGCCATTAAAACAAATACCCCATAAGGGGCCAAATTCATGATAATGGTAACCAGGCGCATAATGATAACGTTGATATCTTCAAAAATGGCGCCTAAACGTTTACCCGCATCACCTGTCATGGCCATGGAAACACCAAAAAGTACCGCAAAGATAATAATTTGTAACATATTTCCTTCCGCCATGGCTTGGATGGGATTGGTGGGAAACATATTAATAATCACTTGGGCAAGAGAAGGCGCTTCTTTGGCCACATAATCGGCATCAGTGGGTATGGAAACCCCCGTTCCGGGAGACACTAACAAGCCAAAACTAATGGCCAGTGTGACCGCAATAGCGGTTGTGAGAATATATAAACCGATGGATTTTGCACCTAACCTGCCGAGTTTGCTGGGGTCCGTTAAGCTGCATGTACCGCATACCAGCGAAACAAACACTAAAGGAACAACCAGCATTTTCAAACTGTTAATGAAAATCTGTCCAATAGTGGAGAATATACCTTCTACGACAATCCCATACGTTGAAAAGCTATAGCCGAATACCGAAAAAAGTAAATCTCCGCTATCATCGAACAAAAGCTGAAGTAATCCGCCTGTAATGATTCCGGCTCCCATGCCGATAAAGATTTTGGCGGTAAGGCTAAGCTTTTTTGAAGATTGAGACATGTAAGTTTCCTAAACAACATTGTTTTTTGATTTTGTTTTAGTATTAGTGTGCCAGAATCATAACAAATTGAAATCAGAAATATTTCAATAATGCCAATTACTAGAGGTCCAGGAAGACAACTATGAAAACACTTTCCAAGTCTCTGACACTGTTCAGTATGTTATTTTTATTATTTGCCTGTGGTGGAGGAGACTCGCTAGAGCGTGACTCTGACTCAAGCACAGACTCAGATGATACATCGGATGAAACTTACACGGTTTCTTTATCCCTCGTAAACCAAAATTATGAGACTGACCGTAATCTTGCGACGGATAACCCGTTGACCGTTGTCGTGACCGTCACGGACGAAGAGGGATCTGCCCTCGCGGATACTTTGGTGACGTTTACGCTTTCAAACGATGAGCTAGCGGATTTTAGCAATGATACTGGGACGGCCAGAACCGATGATTCTGGTCAGGCGACCATTGGCTTGACCGTTGGCACGGCAGCAGGAGATGGCCAGATCACCGCCACCTTACCTGATGGCACCACAGGGACAACAACGTTTACTTCGGCGGGCAGTGATGTTGCCCTGGATCCTGAATATACGGTCACTTTCTCTTTGGTTAACGACAGTGATGTTGAGGACAGAGATCTGGCATCAGATAATCCATTAACGCTTTCTCTTGAAGTGGTTGATCAATATGGCAACCCGCTAACCGATTCTCTTATTTCGTTCTCACTTTCGGACGATGATTTAGCAAACTTCAGTACTGATACGGCTGCTGCCCGTACAGATGAAAATGGTGAAGCAAGTATCGGCTTGACGGTTGGCTCAGCGGCGGGAGATGGGGAGATAACAGCGATTCTTCCTGATGGAACAACTGCGACAACCACCTTTACTTCAGCGGGCAGTGATGTTGCCCTGGATCCTGAATATAGTGTGACTTTTTCTATAGTGAACACAAGTGGTGAAGAAGATAGAGATTTAGCTTCAGATAATCCATTAATTGTTAATCTTACGGTAGTAGATCAAAACGATAACCCACTAACTGATGCACTTATTTCGTTTGCTCTTTCTAATGACAATTTAGCTGTGTTTACAAGCGACACCGCATCTGCCCGTACAGATGAAAATGGTGAAGCAAGTATCGGCTTGACGGTTGGCTCAGCGGCGGGAGATGGAGAGATAACAGCGACTCTTCCTGATGGAACAACTGCGACAACCACCTTTACTTCAGCGGGCAGTATGTTGCCCTGGATCCTGAATATACGGTTACTTTCTCTTTGGTTAACGACAGTGGTGTTGAGGACAGAGATCTGGCATCAGATAATCCCCTTACGGTAAATCTCACGGTAGTGGACCAAAACGATAACCCACTAACTGATGCACTTATTTCGTTTGCTCTTTCTAATGACAATTTAGCTGTGTTTACAAGCGA
>NZ_JBAHZB010000053.1:0-23738 GCF_036697315.1 Alteromonas sp. 14N.309.X.WAT.G.H12 | reverse complement strand
GGCGTCATAATGAACATGGACAAAAATAAGCTCACACCAATGAGTATTTGATTTGACGGTGACTGCTGAAGGCCAATGGCCTGACGTAAAATTGACAGCACCACGATAATGCGGGTAAAAGAGGTCATCATCATGATGAACGCTGGAATGAGACTCAGGGCTGTCATGATAAACAGCGCTTGCAAGGTCATGGTATAGTCTTGGGATCCATCTGGGTTTGTGGTTACCGTAACGGCGGAGATCCCTTGCTGAGCCCAAGTCGGCGCGCTAAACATCAGCCCCACAAACACAGTGATTAAAAAAGTAGCAAGCCTATTTGTCATCTTGCTTTCCTTCTTTCATGCCTGGATTCATGGTACTGGCCATGGCTTTAATCAGTTTTTGTTTAAAGTCACCACCTTGACCTTGTCCTTCATTGGGCGCGGCCAGGGGAACATCAAGTTTCGCTAAATGATTAATATTCTGTGCGGTAACGCCCACTAGGTGTTGTTCTTCCCCCACCTGAATGACCATGATCCGTTCTCGGGTTCCTGCCACCATGCTTGCCACCACCTTTAGTTGTCCGCTACCGGCATGAGTGACATTAAACCGGCGCATGAGCCACGCGAGGGAAAAAATAATGGCCACCACCAGCAAAAGTGATAGAAAAATTGACAGTACAGAGGTGGGGTTGGTAATTGAATTCGTACTTTGTGCTTGTACGGCGAAGCTAAATAACAGGGGCAGCAAAGCATAACCCCCTGTTTTAGAAAGCGTTTTAGCGAAGCTTTTTGATTCTCTCGATTTGACTAATAACATCCGTTAACCGAATACCGAATTTATCGTTGACCACTACTACTTCTCCATGAGCAATCAACGTGCCATTTACCAAAACATCCAATGGCTCACCGGCAACCCGATCCAACTCCACCACAGAACCCTGGTTTAATTGTAGCAGGTTCCGGATGCTTATCTGGCTACGCCCCACTTCCATGGAAATGGTTACCGGAATATCTAAAATGGTATCCAGCTTCTTCTTTTCTTCCTGGGTTATGGGCGCATCATCGGTTAATTCATCAAGTTCGGCTACCTGCACATCATCGCCGTTCTCAGACTTATTCTCTTCTGCATCAGCCTGTTCCGCCATTGCTTCTGCCCAGTCGTCCATTCCGTCATTTTCACTCATGACATTGCCTCTGTGTTACGGTTCTTTTAATTACAGATCTTCTTCAAGAACTTGCAGCTCAGCATCGTTATCAATAACGCGCCCGCCGCGGGTTAATAATTGTAATTCCGACTTCACCGACGTAGGACGCGGAATTTTATCGGAAATTTTCAGTGCCAGATTTTCCCGTGAACGACCGAGTTTTGCCCGGAAGGTGGGTAACTCCTCCACCAGTACGGTGATATGTTCCGGCATTTCCACTGGGATAATATCTCCCGGCTTAAATTCCATCACATCCCGTAGTAGCACATCCACATCAAGCATATGGGTGCTTATATTCACTTTTACATCAAGAATTTCATCCCGTAACGCCTTGCTCCAGCGTAAATCGGTATCTTCTTTATCACTTTGTACGCCAGCATCTAACAGTTCACGAATGGGTTCGAGCATGGAATAGGGTAAAGACACATGAAAGTCTCCCCCACCGCCATCAAGCTCAATATGAAATGAACTGATCACCACCACTTCCGTGGGGCTAACAATATTGGCCATCGCCGGGTTCACTTCCGAATCAAGGTATTCAAAAGACACATCCATCACCGGCGCCCATGCTTCTTTGTAATCTTCAAAGATGATTTTAAGTAGCATCTGAATAATACGGCGTTCGGTGGGGGTAAATTCCCGGCCTTCAATCTTGGCGTGGTAGCGTCCGTCGCCGCCAAAAAAGTTATCAACTAAGATAAACACCAATCGCGCTTCCATGGTGATAAGTCCCGTGCCTTTTAACGGACGAAAACGCACCATATTTAAACTGGTCGGTACAAACAGCGTATGAATGTACTCGCCAAATTTAATCATTTGGATACCGTTAATAGACACTTCCGCTGAGCGGCGCATCATATTAAACAAGCTAACCCTGAGATGCCGGGCAAACCGTTCATTGACGATCTCCAAGGTTGGCATACGCCCACGAACGATTCGATCCTGAGATGAAAAGTCGTACTCAAGGGCAGACGCATCCGATGGCGCATCGACGATCTCTTCTTCTTCTACATCGTCAACGCCATGCAAAAGTGCATCAATTTCATCTTGTGATAATAAATCGCTCACCGTTTCACCCCGTTATTGCATGACAAAGCCGGTAAAAAGCACTTGCTCTACCACGTCTTTCCCCGTGTATTTTCTCATTGCTTCCTGCACTTCTTCTAGTGCCTTTTCCCTAAGTTCTATTTTGCCGGCTTCGGTAACCAGATCATCGGCGTTACTGCTACTAAATACTCGTAGCAAAGCGCCCTGAATAAGCGGAATATTCACCTTCGCCGTTTCTTCGTTGTCTGTGCCTCTTACCAGTAACTGGATCTTAATTTGTACTGTTCGTTCCCGACCACCGCCGGGAATATGAAAAGTGATAGGTTGCGGGATAGCCACATATAACGCACTGCCCATCTGAGCATCCCCACCCTCTTCCATCACATCTTCACTTCCCGCTGCACCAGCGGCATCACCGGATTCAGTCCGCTGCTGGGCAACAGGATCATCGCCTGCAAATAAGAAGAAATACGCGGCGCCACCTCCTGCGATCACTACCAGCACAATAATGATGATAATCATCATTTTGCCTTTTTTGCCGCCAGCATCTTCAATTTGCAACTCTTCGTCAGCCATGTATCTATACCCTAAAAAACCATTGTGCGCGTATTATGTGAGATTATACCCATATAGCAATAGCCGTTGGGTATGTCATTTTCCATTTAAGCATAGTCGTCTATGCCTCCTTGCGCCTGTCTCGTTAGAGGTTGTTCAATAATGGTGGTTTCTTCACCCATTTCACCCGCCAAATGAGAAGAACCCTCGCCGGATTGACCACCTTCACCGTCTGAATTACTGCCTTGTTGTTGCTGCTGACTAACAAAGGACTCCCCTAAAGATATGCCCTGCTCTGCTAACATGTCTCTTAGGCGAGGCTCAGCATTCATTAACATATCCTTGGCCTGGGGTGACTGTACAACAAAACTCACCGACGCACTGTCACCAGACACGTTCACCCGCACTTGCATGCTGCCTAACTCGGGCGGATCAAGGCGAATTTCAGCCATGCTATTGCGGGCATTCACCATCCAGCGCACTTTTTCTGCCAGTTGCTGCTGACCGTCTGGCTGCTGGATATTCACCGATTTATCGTTATTCCCCGCCTCTTGATGCTGGGCTCGCTCAGCTTTGAGCTGCTGCAAATCCACCACGCCAGGATCGGTACTTTGTGCCCCATGAATAGGCGATGGCCCGGCCATAGAAGATTGCAACGTTTGTAAAGCGGCACTGGCAACAAGGTTTAAATGACGCACTTCGTTGGCCACCAACGCACTTACGTCATTATTCGGCTCGGCCGTTATTTGACTTAATGCATCAGCAATTTGTGCTTCCAGTGTTTCAGTGGGAATTTCGCCACCCGCAAGCTGCTTTTGATAATCCGCCACAATGTCTGACACATTTTGTTTAAATGCCGTGGTTTGCTTATCGGAAAGGGCACCATGGAGCGCGCCAATAATATTATCAGCTAACGCATCGGATACTCGGCTCTGAGTGTTAGGATCACCCTGACCCAGCAGTTGCATGAGAGCCCCACTTTCCCCCAAAACGCCATCTCCCTCTGATTGGCTATCTTGCTGGGAAGCGGCTTGTTGCTCAGTATCTTTGCCTTCTTTTCCACCGCCGTCCCCTAATTGAGCTTTAATCAAATCGATTAACAAGGCGCCATCATCGGCGAGGGTTAGCAAGCTCCCATCAGCTTCGCCTTCACTGGCGTCAACTTTGCGTTTATCCTCACCGTTGGCCTTGGCTAATGCCCCCATCAAGGACGCCGCTAAAATCTGAATTTCCTGTTCCCGATCCCCACTCACGGCCTGGGGCTCCTCATTACCTTGTTCGCTATTTAGCCATTCAGCTATGGCCTCATTGAGAGACTCAGCTAAAGCAGAGATATCACCGGAAAGCTCATCGGTGGCTTTGTCTTGGGAGGCTCCACCTTTCCCGTCTTTGGCTAATGCCTTAAGACTGTCGATTAAGGCAGCAAAGTCTTCACTGTGGGGATCATGTAAAAGGTCGCCATTTTCAGGAATGGTGGGAATATCACCATCGACAAACGGCCTATCACCGTCAGTGATATTTTCGGTCACGTTGCCTTTACTGGTATATTGCTCATCACCATGAAGCTGTCGGATAGCATCAACAAAGGTCACATAATCGGTGGTTTCGTTATCCGGTTGCACATCATCATCAGAGGGTAATGTCACATCACCTTTTGCCGCCAAAGCCTCGTTATTGTCCTGAGACGACGCGGGATCATCCCCTTTTTCGATGACCACATTGTCATCATTTCGCCCGCGGGCTTCTTTTTCTACCGTCGGTACACCCTGGTCTGTGTTTCTTTCTTCAAGGGCACGCCCATGATTCTCTTTTTGTTTGACCTGCTTATAGCCGTCATCTTGTGTCACACTATCGAAGGCATCGGCAAAGCCACTGTCGGTGTGGTTATCCGGTGCTTTTGCCTTGTCGTCCGCCTCAACGGGAAGCACGGCAATATTTGAACCTTGTGTGGCAAGTTGTTGCATCATACCCATAAACCTCTTTCCACTTTTTATAACAAAAGTGTCAAAAAACAGTGTAAAGCGTAATTTTTAATGTCTCTGGTAAGACAATCAGCAATTCTTGTTCCATATGTCACATATAGCGCAAAAGAGGGGCGAAAAAAGGGGTACTATGAGGGGAAGCGCTGTCGGAAATATTTTTGGGCAGCAAATTCATCCATCATTTGCTGCTCTTGGCGCTGGCTGCGTTTTTGTGCTTCATCGACTTTCTTTTGGATCAACATTTCCACCGCCTTGCGCCGTTTTTGTTGTTCCAACCATGCCCGTTTGCGCTGCTCTGCGGCTAACGATGTTTGGGAAATGACATTCATCTGCTGTTGGCAGGCCTTTTCCAGTTTACCAACAAAGTTAAGGTGCTGATGGTACACCTTGGCGCCTACGCCTCCCTTACCGTTTGTCTGTATTTGTTTAAGGTAATCCAACCGGTATTGCTGCAGGCTGCTTAATTTTTGACGTTGCTGAGCCACTTGTTGCTGGGCTAAACGAAATTGTTGGGCGGCATTTTGTTCTTTTTCCCGCTCAAATTTGGCCACGAGTTCGAGTTGTTTCATCACCTTCAACCTTTCCCTAAGCCGCCAGCAAGGGCATTCATGCCTTGAAGACTCTCATCGTAATTTAATATCTGCGTCATACCTTGTTGTAAAAAGGCATTGATTGCCGGCTCAGCACGAATGGACAAATCGATACGGGGATCCGATCCTTTGGCATAAGCACCGATGGCAATGAGATCTCGATTTTGCTGATAAGTAGAATACACCTGTCGAATGCGTCGGGCTTGTTGCAGGTGTTCATCACTGGTGACCATTGGCATCACCCGACTTATGGATGCTTCTATATCGATAGCCGGATAGTGACCGCTTTCCGCCAACCGGCGGGATAACACCACATGACCATCTAGAATGGCCCGTGCCGCATCGGCAATGGGATCTTGTAAGTCATCCCCTTCTGTCAGTACGGTATAAAATGCCGTGATGGAGCCTTGGCGTTCGTTGCCGTTTCCAGCCCGTTCAACCAAAGCGGGTAAGCGAGCAAAAACCGAAGGTGGATAGCCTTTGGTCGCAGGCGGCTCACCCACGGCAAGGGCGATTTCCCGCTGCGCCATGGCATACCGTGTTAATGAATCAATAAGTAATAAGACATTCATGCCGAGATCACGAAAATACTCGGCAATGGTCACTGCGGTTTCGCACCCTTTAAGGCGCATTAACGGCGAGGTATCAGCCGGCGCTGCCACCACCACGGCCCGTTTTCGTTCTTCTTCAGTCAGGATATCGTGAATAAATTCCTTTACCTCTCTGCCCCGCTCGCCCACCAGCCCAACAACCACAACATCGGCCTGACATCCTCGGGTCATCATGCCCAACAGCACGGATTTACCCACCCCGGAACCGGCAAATAAACCCATGCGCTGACCCACGCCCACAGTATTTAACGCATTAATGGCACGCACGCCGACATCCATAGGCTCACTGATAGGTTTACGTGTAAGGGGGTTCATAGGTGGCTTTATGGTGGAAACCCGGGTATCGGTTTTAATCGGCCCGCGGCCATCTAAAGGATGTCCATTGCCGTCGACTACCCGACCAAGCAGTTCCACTCCTACGGCAAGGCCGTTGTCGCGATTTAACGGTAATACTCTTGAGCCTGGCACGATCCCCCGCACCGCTTCGGTGGGCATCAAATAGGTGATATTTTCTGCAAACCCCACCACTTCTGCCTCGATTTCACCTTCAACGGTTTGCACAAGACATTGACTCCCCACAGGCAACTGGCAACCCACGGCCTCCAAGGTTAAACCTATACCACGGACCAGTTTCCCCGCCGCTACCACCGGCGGATTAGGAATGGCATCCTGCAATTGGGAAAAGTAATCTCCCCAAGGACTAGTCATCGTTTAGACCTTGCTGTAATAAGAATTTATCGAGTACCTCACGACAACGCCGCTCAATGGAAACGTCCACCGCATTTTGTTCGGTAGTAATGTCGCAGCCGCCCCGAGCCATGGTGGGCATTGCGACAAAATGCCAGCCCTTATCGGCTACATGTTCTTCACCAAAATGGGCCACCACTAACGCAATATCGTCCGGATGCATGGTAATTTGATAGTTGGTTTCATTCACGGGCAAGGCTTTTAGCCCTTCGGCTAAGGCTTGTAATATGCAGTCTTCACTGGTGGTCACTTCGGTGCGAATAACGGCTCGGGATAAGGCCACGGCCAGTTTAACTAATTGGATACGCGTCTGTTCATTCACTTGCGCTAAAGGGGTGCTGATATTATCCGCCAGTGCCGACCAACTTTGCGCGAGTTCATCGATCTGAGCTTGTCCTGCGGCCAGTCCTTCTTGTTTACCGGTTTCCAGCCCTTCTTCATAACCGCGTTTTTGGCCTTCTTCAAAGCCTTCGGCCTTACCTTCATCAAAACCCGTCTGCTTGCCTTCATTATGCCCTTCATCAAAAGCCGATTGTCGAATGGCTTCAATCTCTTGAGCTGTGGGCGGTTGAATGGTTTCTTCTTCCACCTCAGGTGGCTCGTATTTCCAGTCACTACGCTTATTTAGGGCATTGGTTCGCAATAATTCTTCACTGGATTTCTCTTCCGTTAAAAAGGGCAAATCCCACGACGTTGCTGTGGTTAAATCGTCATCGGAAGAAGGAGGATTACTCATATTTGTTTACTCTATGATTATGCTACAGGAACTCTTCGCCACCGCCGCCACCAAGCATAATTTCACCGGAATCAGCCAAACGTCGAGCCACAGACAAGATTTCCTTCTGCGCGGTTTCCACTTCGGATAGTCGCACCGGTCCGAGTGCTTCTAAATCGTCAATGAGCATTTCAGCAGCACGTTTGGACATGTTCTTCGTGATCTTATCTTTAAGATCGTCATCGGCCCCTTTAATGGCTTTAAGCAATGAATC
The DNA here is from genome assembly GCF_036697315.1 of Alteromonas sp. 14N.309.X.WAT.G.H12. Taxonomy (NCBI): domain Bacteria; kingdom Pseudomonadati; phylum Pseudomonadota; class Gammaproteobacteria; order Alteromonadales; family Alteromonadaceae; genus Alteromonas; species Alteromonas sp. 14N.309.X.WAT.G.H12. The sequence goes on along the minus strand of NZ_JBAHZB010000053.1, from coordinate 16,031 downwards.
TTGCTGCACTTCACGAAGGATGGCCTGAATGCCTCTATCATCCACATCCACCAGGTTATCAAAGACAAACATGAGATCCTGGATTTGCTGACTCATTTCTTCGTCTTGTTCTCGTATGGCATCCATCAACTGCCCTTCGATAGAGGTATCCAGGTAATTCATAATATCCGCAGCGGATTTCAGGCCGCCCATTTTCGCCGCTTGGGTACCTGCTTGACCAGCAAATTGTTTTTCCATAATTTCGTTAAGCTCCTGCAATGCCGCCGGTTGCACTTCTTCAAGGTTGGCAATACGCATTAACAGATCCAAGCGTACCTTCTCAGGGAATTGCGCCAAAATTTCGGCACTTTGTTCTGGCTCTAAATACGACAGCACAATGGTTTGAATTTGCGGGTGTTCGTTGCGAATAATGCTGGCCACCTGCTTAGAATCCATCCATTTAAGGGAATCTAAACCTTTCGCACCACTGCCCATCAGAATTTGATCGATAAGGTTAGCGGCTTTGTCTTCACCTAAGGCGGCGGTGAGTGCCCGCTTAACAAAGTCCTGACTCTGGAAGCCTATGGTGCTGTAATTTTGAATCTCATCAATAAAATGCTTATGCACAGAGGTGATCTTAGGCTGAGTCATGTCATCAACCTTAGCCATTTCAGCCCCAAGTTTTTGCACTTGCTTGGGTTCAAGGTGCTTTAATATTTGTGCGGCATCTTCTTCGGACAAACTCAACAGTAAGATTGCGGCTTTCTCAACCCCTTCTAACTTACTGATATCATAAGTGAGTTCGTTGCCAGTTTCGGCTAATTCATCAGCCATCATCACGCCCCTTAATCATCTTGCATCAACCAGCCCTTAACAACCTGGGCAGACAGTTCGGGCTCATTGGCCACCAATGCCCGCACCGCTTTAAGAACATCTTCGTCTTTATGTAAGTCGGGCAGCATCAATGAACCATCTGGCGCAAATCCAACCTGAGTTTCATCAAAGTCTTGCGACAGCATACTGATGGTATCATCACCCAAATCCAACCCTTCATCGGCATCGAACTCTTCAGTCTCTTTAATCTCTTCAGGATTAATAAGACGACGCAACATCGGTCTGATAACAAACACAATGAGCACGATGATAATCAAGCCGCCCACCACTAACTTGAGTATAGGCAATATTTCGGGTCGTTCCCAAAAAGGAATTTCTTCAACATCAGCGGTATCCAGACGGGTAAAGGGTACGCTCACCACTTCCAAAGAATCCCCTCTAGCCACATCAAAGCCAATACCACCTTGCAACAAACGGCGTATGTTGATCAATTGTTCTTGGGATTTCGGCGTTGAGGTCACGGTGCCGTCTTCTGCCACCACACGATCATGATCCACGGCAACAGAAACACTTAATCGCCGAATAACCCCCGTTTGCTTTTTGGTATGACTGATGGTGGTGTCCAGTTCATAATTTTTTTGTACTTCCCGGTTGTTTTGTCCCGGCACCACAGGGTTATTCCCCCCCGTTCCAATGGCATTTTCCGGTATGGATGCGTCGAGTGGCGGTTGATTGCTCAATGCGCCAGGAATACCACCGGCAACAGAACCCACTGTGCTAGATTCCACAGACATTTCACTGCGCACCGCGGGCAAGTCGGGATTATAGGTGCGCTGGGTTTGTTCCACCGCGGTAAAGTCCATGGAAACATCGGCTTGAGCCGTGTAATTGCCCATGCCTAAAACAGGAATGAGTATGGCATCAATTTTATCTAAATATTCTTGCTCGCGTTGACGCTCGATTTCATATTCTTTTCTGGCTCTTGCACTAATGGAATCTTGGGAGCCTGAATTTAGCAAGCGGCCGTTGCTGTCGGTTACGGTCACCTTGGAAGGTTCCATTCCCTGCACCGCAGAGGCAACAATATCCACCACTGCATCCACTTCTTCGCCACTGATAACCTTGCCCCGCTTAGCGGTAAGTACCACGGTGGCGCTGGCTTTTTTCTCCCGACGCGCAAACACGTTTTCTTTTGGCATGGCCAGAAGTACCCGGGCTTTTTGCACGCTGGATAACTCTTCAATGGTCGCCGAGATCTGTTGTTCTCTGGCGTGTTTTAAGCGTTCGGTTTCAACTCGCTGAGATACACCAAACCCCATATCCTGCATAATGATATCGGCACCAACATCATCAGAGCGAACCAACCCCTGGCGCGTTAAGCCTAAGCGAATAGATTGAAATTCATCGGCCCGTACGTAAATCGTATTGCCTTCCAAACGATATTCAGTCTGACTGGAATCAAGGTAATCGAGGGTTTCAATGAGTTCTTCGGTTTCCAGTTTCGCTAACGGGCGAAAATCGGGCTCTTGGGCCCAAAGTAGGATGAACACTGCGATAGCAACGCAAATAACCAGCACAACCACAAGGGCCATCTGACGCATAACATCAGCGCTACCCAGGGTATCCATGAATCCAGATTTGTTTTCGGCCTCATTGGCAACAACATCATCGTTGTTCCCTGAAACCGTAAGATTAGTGCTTGTTGCTTCCGCCATTTCCTATTACTCCACTAAACCGGCATATTCATGATAGTTTTATAGGCTTCCAACACTTTATTGCGAACCTGTACCGTGGCTTCAAAGGCAATCCCGGCTTTTTCTTTGGTCAGCATGACTTCAGCAAGGCTAAGGGACTTATCCCCCATTTCAAACCGCTGCTGCATGTCTTTTGATTCTAGCTGCATACTGTTTACGCCTTCTACCGCCTGTTTCAGCATGGCAGAAAAGTCACTTGCAGAGGAATTCTTAACGTCCAGAGACTGTTCTGGTGCTTCGGTAGGCTGCAGACGCGTCTGCCCGATCATGGCTTGCATTTCCTGATACAAACTATTGGCTTTGACGTCCATACCTTTCTCCTGATTTATCTTCATTGTCAGATTCTTGTCTGACTTATGTGCGTTATTCACTCTACAGCAAGGGTAGTGCCAACTTTTATAAAGCTTTAATTTCAATAAGTTAGGATGTATGCCAAATTAATGACGGCACATTGCTTTTGACAAAAAAATGCCACGACAGGAAATCGTGGCATAAGGGGAAGAACAAACAAGGAAAGAAGATAGACTTACAACCGCCCATTAGGCTGGCACATCGATACCCTCTTCCCGCATTCTGGCCAATTTATAACGCAAGGTGCGGGGGCTGATCCCCAGCTTTTCCGCCACATCCTTACGTTTACCATTGCACAATTGCAGGGTATCCAAAATAATTTGATGCTCTTGATGACGTAATTCCGAGCCTAACTTACTGTCATCTTCAGGAACCACTTCATTATTCATTTGATGGCTGGCCAGTGTGGCAGCCATATCGATCATCAGATCCGAAGAATCAATCACATCGCCATCACATAAAATAAGCGCCCGCTGGATCACATTTTCCAGCTCTCTTACGTTACCAGGCCAGTCATACTGGACAAGTTTATTGCGCGCCGCGGCCGACAGCTTGATCCCATTTTGCTGTTGTTTGCCATGGCGGCTAATAAGGTGCTGGGCCAATGGCACTATATCGCCGGGACGTTGACTTAACGGCATCCATACAATAGGAAAAACATTTAATCGGTAATACAAATCTTCACGAAAATCTCCCGCTTCCACAGCCTGGCGTAGATCCCGGTTACTGGTGGCAATCACCCGCACATCAAGGGCAATCGTTTTTCTGCCGCCAAGGCGCTCCACTTCTTTTTCCTGCAATACCCGTAATAGCTTGGCTTGCAATGCCAAATCCATTTCCGTGATTTCATCGAGCAAAATGGTGCCACCCTGGGCCTGCTCGAACTTACCGGGACAAGCCTGAACCGCACCGGTGAATGCCCCTTTCTCATAACCAAATAAGGTAGCTTCCAGCATGTTTTCCGGTATGGCGGCACAGTTAATGGCAACAAAGGCTTCTTTTGCCCTATCAGACTGATCATGAATATAGCGAGATAACACTTCTTTACCCGATCCGCTTGGACCTAAAACCATAACCGTGGCTTCGGTACCGGCAACCTTGCGAGATAATTCAAGCAATTTGAGGCTACTGGGATCTGCCACAATGGGCGTACGAGACTCCACCTTCTGTGCCGGCGCGTATCGGCTCACTAGATTAAGGAGTACTTCCGGCGCAAAGGGCTTGGATAAATAATCTGTCGCCCCCTCGCGCATGGCCTGCACCGCATCATCAATGGTTGCATAGGCCGTCATTAACAATACCGGCAGTTGAGGATAGCGGTTCTTAATGTTTTTCAACAAAGTCAGCCCATTCATTTCCCCCATCTGGATATCGCTGACCACCAAATCTACTTTAGTACCAGACAACTGGATCAGTGCATCCTCGGCACTTTCTGCCCCAACGACGCGATAGTCGGCTAATAAGAGCGTATCTTTAAGCGCTTCTCGCAGTCCTGCATCGTCTTCAACGATGAGTATGGTAGAATGAGTCATACTTGCTCTCCTGTTACATCAGGGTGTAAATGTGAATTTGTGTGACTTGTGATAGGCAGAGAAAGTGTAAAACACGCTCCTCTCCCCTCTAAATTAGTAACGCCCAACTGGCCTTTGTGGGCATGTACCACTGATTTCACCACCGCCAGGCCCAACCCAGTACCATGGGTTTTGGTCGTAAAGAAGGGTTCAAAGATTTTTTGCTGAATGGCTGCGGAGATCCCCGGCCCATCATCAATGACGGATAGCGCCATATTACTGCCCGCCTGAACCACGTTAACTTCAATCACGCTGTCTTTATCACTCACCTGTGATGCATTGTGAATGAGGTTTAAAATTGCGCCTTGTAATGCTGTCATATTGCCAGTAATGGTATAAGGAGCATCAAAACCATTAAGAAGTAGTGCCTGGGAGGCGTTTTGCAACATACTCTGCGCCGTAGGTTCGATGGCCATTCGCAGTTGTTCCATTGTGATGGTAGATACCACCTGGTCTTCCCCTGACTTTGCAAATAACAGCATGTCATTAACCTGGCTTTCTAGTTCTTTAAGCCTGTTAGATAACTTTTGTGCAAAGCTTAAGGTTGCCGTTTCACCAAGTCGCTTTTGCTGGAGGTTCGCCGCGTAGAGCATGGCAGCCGATAGGGGGGTACGAATTTGATGGGCGAGGGACGCCACCATTTTGCCTAATGCAGATAAACGCTGCATATGACTTACTCTGGCTTGCAATTCCCGGGTTTCGGTCAAATCGGTCAGCACGATAAGCTGTCCGGGTTCATTGTTAAGGGGCGTAATCGATAACTTTACCCGCCGCCCATCAATGAGAGAAACTTCATGTCCGTCATCGGCCCGAGGCTTAAAAGAACGGGCGATAATGGTACGCCACAACTCATCCTCAAGGGGTTCGCCAAGTAGCTCCCGCGCTTGCTCGTTGGCTTGACGTACAATACCTTTGCCATCAATAACGATAACGCCAGCGGGCATGACTTGTAGCAGATGGGATAAGCGACTGGCCTGCTTTTTTAACGATTCCACGTCATCTTCGCCGCTCGCAAGTGTCGGCGTGTCAGCAGAACCGTAATACGGTGTAAACGGTACAGAAGTGGAATGCCGTTCGGCATTCGCGCCGTGGCTGTCATAGTTCATATTAACCCTCGTCAAAAAGCAGACGTTACGTCTTATGAAGGTTAATGCACGACCTATGCCAAATTTATTTTAGTTAAAAAACAGGAGGTTATGTAACTTATTAAGGATTACTGAGCAGTCAATTATCTGACGATACAGACTCTTCACGTTGAATATCGTATTTACGCATTTTTTCAACTAATGTGGTTCTGCGCATACCCAGTTTATCCGCCGCACGCGCAACAACCCATTCCTGCTGTTCGAGCGCTTGAATAATGAGGTTGATCTCAAGTTGTGACAAATACTCTTTAAGGTTGACCCCTTCAGCAGGTAGCTGGGAGTCATTTTTATCGTCTCTACTTTGAATAGCAGGAGACGAAACCGCGGAGGAATTCGCCTCTTCTGATGCCGCAGATTCAGCAAACAAGGCATTAAAAGCATCCCGCTCTAATAATTCTTCAGGATAATCCGGCTCATACACCTGCACATCACCGTACTGATATTTAGGAGGAAGATCCTGAATATCCACAATTTGGTCCGGATAGAGAATGCTTAACCGTTCAACGAGATTGGATAACTCCCGTACGTTCCCGGCCCAATCGTGCTCCATCAAAGACGAGATTGCCATTTCAGTAAAACGTACCACAGCTACACCATCGCCTTGAATACGACTGATTAATTCCTGCAATAACAAGGGAATATCTTCCCGTCGGTCGCGTAAGGCTGGACTATCAATGGGGAATACATTGAGTCGGTAATATAAATCCTCACGGAACTTATCATTACGGATCATGGTTTCTAAATCGCGGTGGGTAGCGGCAATAATACGGACATTTGCCCGAATTAGAGTATGACCGCCGACCCGTTCAAAGGTACGTTCCTGCAAAACCCGTAACAACTTAACCTGCATCTGCAAAGGCATATCGCCAATTTCATCAAGGAAAAGCGTGCCGCCTTCTGCCAGTTCAAAGCGTCCTTTACGGGCACTAATGGCACCGGTAAACGCCCCTTTCTCATGTCCGAAAAGTTCACTTTCCAACAATTCACCAGGAATAGCACCGCAATTAACTGGAATAAATGGGCCGTCTTTACGGGAGGACATAAAATGCACATTTCGCGCAATGACTTCTTTGCCGGTACCGGATTCACCCAGAATAAGCACGGTGGCATCGGTGGGCGCCACCTGTTCAACCAATTGACGCACGGTTTGGATCTGCGGGCTACGTCCCACGAGACTGCGGAAAAGACGGGTTTTCAAACCAGTGGATTTTATGTTGCCAGGTCGACGACGAGAATACTCCTGACAACGATGAATAGCTTGGGTAAGTACTGGATAGGTAACGGGTAACGTGGCCGTACTCACTAAATTGCAGTTTGGCGCTATCATGCCATCTTTGGGCTGAATGGCCACAAAGGGGATGTGTGGGAACTCGGCGATCAGGTCAATGGCTTGTTGCGCACTCTCATAATCAACAAGCACAGCTTCTACGCTGTGTGTATTCAAATAATTGCGGCTATCTGCAAAACCTTGCCCATAACAAGTCTCACCCATAAATGTGATGACGGTTTCCAGTTTTTGAATGAGTTTGCCGTTGTCACTAACGAGCAGAATTTCCTTCATCGATTCCTCGAGAACGCATTATTATTATTTACAGTCTAGCGCATCTGCATGATTGTAGCGGTAAAAGATCACTAAACAGCTGTAGATTTTTGAAATTCACAAAAAAAGCAGGCTAACCCGCTTTTAATGATTACCCATCTATTGTTACGTACTTTAACTGAGAAGTGCAAGCACTTGACCTTGTTGCTGATTTGCTTGAGATTGCATACTGATTGCTGCTTGACCAAGTACATCGTTGCTGACTTGCTGGCTAACCGCCTGAGCATAGTCGAGATCCTGAATTCGACCACGAGCCGCTGTGGTATTCACATCACTGGTGGTGAGATTACGGGCTGTACTGGCGAGCTGGTTTTGGGTTGCACCGAGGTCGGCTTGGGCAGCCCCCACCGTTTCTAGCGCTGCATCAGCTGCGTCTAACGCAGAATCAACATCTCCGGACGTAATATCAATATTTAATAAATCAGTCAGACTTCCGCCCACATCGGATGTATTCACACCTACCTTTTGATCCGGATTCGCACCTATCTGAAAACTGATTTCGCCATCGCTGTTGAGTAATGGTTTACCTGCAAAGTTGGTATGCTCAATGGTTTGACTGATATTGTCCTGCAACTGAGTAATTTCAGACTGGATGGCCTGACGATCGGCATCATTTAACACGCCGTTGCCGGCTTGCAAGGTAAGTTCCCGGATACGGGATACATCATCGTTAATGCCTGATAATCCACCCTCTGCGACTTGCGCCAAAGAAATCCCATCATAGGCATTACTAACGGCTTGCCGATTACCTTCTACCTGAGAGGTAAGACGATCAATGATCTGTTGTGCCGCCGCGCCATCAGCTGCGCTGTTGACCTCTTTACCTGACGCGAGTTTCTCCAGCAGGCTGGATTGTTTCTCCTGAACCTGTTGTAAAAACGTCGAGTTCGACGAAGCGTCACTGTTAAAATTAATCATAAGATCCTCCTTTACTCCTTAGAGCATAGCACAGGCTTAAAGAACTCACAGTCCTAATGCACATACTTAAAGACTGATTATTAAACACCTTTGCAAACAGAATTCACCAACGGTGAATCGTTGTGCAAATTACACCAAACAAGTGCATATTTTTATTGAATAATAACATCACATATCCAGGTAAATAATCAAATGGTGTTCGTGACCTTGCCCTATGATGCACTTCGACATACCATCTAGTTTTTGCATGATTAAATTTCTCATCAATGATTATAAACGATATAAGAATTCACTTGCATACCGACGAGACAACGCAACAAGCGATTGAAGCGGAAAGTGCCGAGCAACTTCTCAGAACTTATAGAAGAAGTCTTAGATCATTGAAGGTAAATACACCAAATATTGCCCATATGGTGGAAAATGCAAAAAGCAGCAACATTTCCGTTTTCTGCAATAAACATCGTGAATTTAACATTGTTGATTTTGGTACTGGGCAAGCTTTTTACGGTTTAGCGCCCCATCAGGAAGTGAAAAATCACCTTGATAGCTGGGCTAAAAACGCCAATAAAAGCTATGTACTAAGTCACCACTCTCTTTCGGCAGATACTCATTTCTTACAAGCTCAACCCATCAATCCCGGAGACCGTATAGACACTTTAGTGTGTCTAGGGCTTGGTGGTGGCATGCATCTAGAACATTTACTTAGTACCTATTCAATTCGTCATCTCATTGTTTATGAACCTGAAATACAATATTTCAAAGCCTCTGCAATGATGTGTGATTGGCAGCAAATATTTGCCATCGCAAAAGAAAAAAATACAATATTGTTTTTTATGCCCCAAAACAGTGGCGAAACCTTAGTTGACGATTTAAAAGAACTACGGGAGCACACGGGAAGCGATAACTTCCATCTCTACAAACACTATAACCAGCCCATATTCGACGCGATTTATGCATCCCTTGATGCGAACAACTGGGACACACTCTCATCAAATGGGCTCAACATCGAAAAGTATATCGATACTGAGACCTTTAAACCTGTGTGGTCAAAATATTTTTACTGCCAACAAAGCCAATTATTATTGACGCCTGAAGACCCACTATTTGTAAAAAATCTATCGGCCTTCAAGACGTATTTTCCTGATATCTATAGTGAGTTTCATACCTATACACCTTCATACTGGTTTCCTGTGCGGGACGTCAATGGCGATGTAAACCTTTTAGACAAAAACAACAAGAGCCTGTTTTTAGGTGCCCCCCGAAAAGAAGGGGAAATAAACAAAGATAACTTTACCCAATACCCCAATAAAGACGGCCTGATAATGGGCTACACCGGTGGAAAACTGAATGGCTATCTTCATTATCAATATGTGTCAGAAACAGAAGCCTTATTGGAGAAATTACACGAAACCAAAGGCACCTTACCCAGCGAAATAAAATCATTGATTATTTTTGGTTTGGGCGCCGGCTACCAATTACAAGCATTACTGGAAACCCACAGTATTGATAAACTGTTTATATGTGAGCCCAATAGAGATTTCTTTTACGCTTCCCTATTTGCTATCGATTGGCAAGACATTTTTGACGATGTAGAGACCAATGAAAAAAGGCTCTATATCAATATAGGTGACGATGGCACTAATTTATCCCGCGACCTCACGCAACAATTTTACGCCATCGGCCCCTACAATATAGCAGACACCTACTTTTATCAGAGTTATTACAATCCGACTCTGTCTCATGCCATCGCAAACATGAGAGAACATCTGCAATTAATGATCAGTATGGGGGAGTATTTCGACCATGCCCGTTTTGGTATTTCCCATACCAAAGAAATGATCGAAAGAGGCGCCCCCATTCTGGTTAACAAAAAAAATAGAGCGATGAATAAGAGCATCGCCGACGTTCCCGTATTTATCATCGGTAACGGTCCCTCTCTTGATGCCAGTATTGCTGCCCTAAAAGAATGGAAAGATACGGCTATCGTCATATCTTGTGGTACCGCGTTAATGCCGTTGGAAAGGGCCGGTATAACACCCGATTTTCATGCGGAAATTGAACAAAACAGATCAACATTTGACTGGTGTTCTCGTGTAGGCGCTTTTAACTACCTAAAAAATATAACATTGATTTCTTGCAACGGTATTCATCCTGATACATCAGATTTGTTCAAGAATTGTCTTATCGCCTTTAAAGATGGCGAATCCTCAACGGTATCCACACTAGAAGTACTTGGAAGAGAAAACTACAGTGAACTTGAATTTGCTTTTCCTACCGTTGCAAACCTGGTGACAAATTTGGTTTGCGAGCTTGGCTTTGCACAAATTTATTTATTTGGTATTGATTTAGGCTTTGTGGATGATACCTACCATCACAGTAAAGACTCCGGCTATTACGATGAGAATGGCAATGAATTATATGATTACAGAGAAGCCAATAATACCGCTATAAAAACCGTTGGTAATTTTAGAAAGCATGTATTTACAAAGTATGAATTTAAAATATCCCGCTCCATTTTAGAACAGGTTTTTGCAAGGTATCCTACTTCTGTTTGCTACAATACGAGCGACGGAGCACGCATAAAAGGCGCATCACCGTTAGATCCAGAGCTAATTTTAACAACCTCCACGGCACAAGATAAACAGCATTCAATGCATTTTATCCATACCGTTGCGTTTAAGCCTGCCGATGATTTTTCAAATTTTGCAAAACGCTATGCTCAGCGTTTCCAATTAGATTCCTTTAAAGAAGAAGCGGAAAAGCTCCTTGATATTATCGAAAATAGTGAAGCCACAAAGGAGGCGGTAAGCGAACTCATACACACCCAAAGAAAATTTATCTTTGACTCTTATTCCAGAGGGAAATCCCTTTTATTTTACTTATTTCATGGGTCAATTAACTATACCAACGCATTTCTGAGCAAGGTTTTGGCTTCTGATGACGCTGAAACCTTAATGCCCGAAGCCCTGTCATTCTGGAAAAAATGGTCAAGAATTTTAGTTGATGACTACTTAGAAGCCCCTGAAGCCTTTGATTTGATTTCATCATTTAGACACTTACGGGTAGATAGTTACTGCAAGAAATATGCGTTGAAGAGGAACTGTGAATTCTTCGTACCTGATTCTATTAATCATTTCGAGTTAGCTTATAAAGATTATTTTACAGACAACACCCTGGATACAAAAGTTGCAACTAAAGAGCTTGTCTTTTTTAATCATAACTGGAACGAATCGCAAATAAAAACAGGTTTGACTTTGATAGAGGAAAGTAGGTGTCATATTTTGTTTATTGGAACGTGCAATTGGCTTCATTTGCAAGAATGGAGAAGCTTGCTCAACGAGAAAAGGGAAAATACTAGCTATTACTACTATCCCTCCACTCATGATGACACCCTTAAAAATGAGAATCTCATTTTAAGCGGCGATTTGCCTTTCTTCACTCCCATTTATCATGCTAGACAAATGTCTTTAATGCGTAAACACATTGATCGTGACTGTTTATTTATTCAAAAGCTACGTTTCATAACGCCCCCATCTACCCAAGCATTAGAAGAATTGAAAAACCAACTAGCTTATTTTACCAAGGTTACTGTTTTTATAGATTTTGGGAATTACCTCGCTATATCACTACAGCCTAAGGTATATAAAGAAATAGCAGTGGATCTAAAGGGAGATCGTGGGATCATAAGAAATCGGCATGTCACCCTAGATGATTTATATTTCTTAATTGATGAAAATGCATACCTTAAACAAAAGCAATGGCTAGCTGCTCATCAGTAAATAGTGAACCTAGCAGGACCACAAATTTGCATCAAAATCAGGACATAAGGTTAATAAATGCTCGGCAGAGTGTTTTAATTCTGTTATCGCAACAGAGGGAAACTTCATCTCAGAAACCAAATTGGTCTTAGCAGCATTCACTCGAATGTTCGCATCACATAATTTATGCCTAGCAATACCCAAAAAATCAGTAGTCTTATTATACTGAGCCTGGGTATTTCTAGCATTTTCTTCGTATTGTAGACACAAAATATTTGAGCCATATTCTTCTTTTAACTCAGCTAAAATAGCTGGGTATCGCACAATCTGTGAAAATATAGAGGGTATAGCGTCATAATTGAGATACATAAATTTTGATTCCTCATCCTGTCTTATCATTCTACTAGCTCGTTTTCTTAGCAATTGATTAATCCATGAATAAAAAGCATCTATAGGATTCCGAAATATAATTAGAAAACGTGTATCAGGGAAATGATTGGTTATTCGTTTTAAAGCAAATGGATGGGAAAAGTAGAGCGGGGACCACTCGCCTTTTAGTATCGAAGAGTCAGCAGAATAAAAACCTTTTCTATAGCGTTCTAGAAACTCATCAGTTTCTTCGTCTGGCCAAGCATGACTATAAAAACAGGTTTCCTTAACTCCGAAATTATTCTCTGCAATCTGAGGGTGCTGCAATAACAGATTATACCACCACGACGTTCCCGCTTTAGGCGTGCCTAAACCAATAAAAGAGGGAGAAGCCCCCTGTTTAGCAGACAAATCCAAAGGTCTTAGCATTTGGGGAGAATAACTCATCAATTACCCTTCACTAGTACAACAACAAAAATAAATGCAACAACAAGCTCAATTTACTTGCAGTAAAATCATTCGTATAATTCAATTTTCTCTAAGTGTTATTCACTTAAAGTAGAATAAACTCAAAGAGTTTATGCCAAACTGCTTTCATAAGCTCGCGTCGATCCCCTTACTTATCAAAACTCCTCAAAGGTGAAAATATGATGTTCACTCACACCCTCGTTCAATAGTTTCTCTTTAATTTCCGTGCGATGGCCTAAACTGGCCACAATGACAAAATAATTATTTGATGTCATTGTACTAACCTGGTGATCACCAACCGACGTGCCTGGTTTGGCAAAGCTGTCAAAAAAACAAGCCACCTCTAGATCATTTTCAGTCAGAAAATTGGCGAGATATTCACCAAAATCACACGCACCATAAATCGCTATTGCCATTCCTTGTTGTCTTTTTTTACGGGCCATCGCCAACAATTCTGGATACTTGGTGGAGGTTTTTCTGGCTAATGCCTGTGAACCAAAGCCAAGAAAACGTCGATTATCAAAAGGAAAAGGCTTCAGTTCATTTATGGTCTCATCAACAAGGGAGTGCTTGTTCGTATAACCATAACACCCAATGTAGTCACTAAGATGCTCACAGATCCAATTGGCTTCTCGCTTCGTGATGACTGACTGCTTAAATGCAACGGTATTTGACGCACCTAATGACAGTGATTGAACAAAGGACGCATTGGATTCTGACACATAAGAAATGGCGTTAAGATCCGTTTCTCCGTTAACCATATTGGCGTCAAAGTTCACCGGCAAACGGTCCATAACAGCGCGAATTTGGGTCGTTGGATCTTCAATAAAATGTTCAAATTGTATTATTGGATAACCACTTTTTTGGAAGGCTTTCCAATCTTCCAAGAACCTCAAAAACCGAATAGCAAGAGGAGGATCTTCAGCAGTCAGACCGTTTAATCCATACCATTTTTTTTTAAGCGAGACCCACACATCAAAGGGATTTCTGACAATCATCAATGGGTAAGCTTTATAACCATACATAGCATACACGCTAGCCACTTCCTGCCAGCGATACGCAATGGTGGTCATTTTTACCCATGTCACAGGCGTTGTGACCTGTGACAGATTTACCTCAATCCGATCAGACGCCATATCCAATATGCCATCCAAGTCCGGATGCTTTAAAAATGCCGCCGAGACCAAGGTTGTTCCACCACTTTGCATTCCAGTGGCCAGAATCATTGGTTTCATATTATGCAACCGCCTTAAACTGTTGTTCGCTTACAAGGTCACGTTAACCCTAGCCTTGCTACTAGCCTCTTTCCCAATATTTTCGGTGTGCAGCAAAGGTATTGTGTTCAATGTCATGCTCACGTGTTGCCACCTGCCAAAACCTTTCATCCCAATCTGAACCATAATTATCAACAAAATAGTTAGCAGCGAACTGTTTAGCGTTGGCTATATACTGCTCACGGGGAATGGTCTTTGTTGCTTTATTTCCGTAGGTGGTGCCACCAAGATGTTTATAAGTTAGGAAATCGTAATACGCCAAGAACCAACCATCTGAATACAATTTGTAACTGTATTCATGTATCGCCCCCCAGCAATACTTAAATGTGTGATTTAAAAAGCCGTGTGTCTGAACCACCTCACCGCGGATAAACAACATGAGATAATCTGAAGTTGTGACGGGTCTTAAACCGATATTTTGCGGAATGGCACCGGGATATAATGCCTCCTTTTCCGTTGGCGATAACATGGCAAGATTCGGATTGTCTTCCATCACATCAATCATTTCCTGAATGAAATCCGTTTTCTCTTCCACAAAAACATCGTTCATACAGAAAAGATAATAGTCATAGGTCTTTTGCATATTTAAATAATTCAGACCCACGTTGTGACCAAAGCACTTTCCTTTGAAGTCGTTGTCAGTGTAATAGATGGTATCAAAGTCTGTGAGATTGGCATGCTCAGTGCCGCATTCCACCACAAGAATATCTTTATTGGGGAAACTGTCATCTTCAAAATGGCGGACACTACGTGTCACCAAATCTTTTCTGTTGCGTGAGACTATGATGATAGCAACGCTGGGTTTATTGCTCATTTTTCCACTCTCGATGTATGACTTCAACTTCATTTCCTGCATCGCGCAAACGAGATGCCACATTTTCAACAATAATAGCAGAGCGGTGTCTACCGGCGTTGCATCCAAGTGCCACTCTAGCATCATCATCGAGTGTCACGATCACTTTTAACATGGGGATTAGCACTGATATAAATTCATTCACCGATGGTTGGCTTAACACATAATCCACCATCTGGGCATCGGGCTTATCAAACAAATTCCACCGACTCTCACGGGCAGGGTTTTTTGCAAAACTAACGTCGAAATAATAGTTCGAGTTTGGAATGCCATACTTAAACCCAAAACTGATTAATGTAATTTTTTGCATAGGGTCTTCGAACCTTTATTCACTGAATACTTATAATTTTGGCCAACATGACAACCTAAAACGTCAGGATTTGCATGTGTATATTCGTATTATCGACAGATACCAACAATAACTTTACTTTTGTTGTCTCACGCCAACCATAGGAACGCGTGTCCTAGATGTTATGTCATAGTATTTTTATATCCGAACGGCGTGTTTTTATGAAGGATTCAATATCCTTTTTACTTCCTTTCGATGCAATAATAACCAAGTCGATATTGGCATCAGAAATCTTATCTGGACTGCATACCCTAATCCCCTCTATCGCGGGCAATTGCCGCCAGGCACGATCGACAACAAATGCCGGTTTTATATCGGCAGCCAGAAGTATTCTTACCCACCTTTCCCCCAATTCACCGGCACCGTAAATAATAAATTTACCGTTATACTTTGCCCCGTTTAAAAGCACGTTTTTAAGCTCATCGTCTGGCATGGTGCGCTCTTTTAGCTTAAGGTGAAACCAGGGGTTTACGACAAATTTCGTTGGCCTAGCTTGCTCTGTATAGTGATAGTGGCTGTTGTGTTTAACTAATGAAGAAAGCGCAAAGGTCAGCGGGTCTTCTTCCAACAACCCTTTAAGCCGACGAATTTCTTCCTCTCTCAGATTTAACGGCCTGTCCTTTAGGGCACGGGCAAAAAATTCACATATTGGCGCAAAACACTGCCTAAGCGCTCTTGGTGTGGTTTTTAAAATGAGCGGCAAAGCGACAAGAAAGCTGACAAGTTGTTCCTGTGTGCCTATGCGTCCGTTATTTATCGCAACACGTGCATTGTATAACCAAACAAGGGAACGGGTTCTATTCATATT
>NZ_JBAHZB010000052.1:16863-24342 GCF_036697315.1 Alteromonas sp. 14N.309.X.WAT.G.H12 | reverse complement strand
AGCGTGGCCTGTGGCGGGATTAAAGACTTCCTGCATGGGGCCTTTGGGCGTACAGGTTTCTCCATTAATAAAATGACCGACAACTTTCATGGTAAGTTTAATCCTTTGGTTACACGTCTTTATTTGCGTTGTGATAGCTGCGTTGGTAATAGAGCAAGGCATCGGCATTTTCGTCTTGTTTAATGTCCACCACCTGACAAAAAATCACATCGTGTGTGGCCACGCTTGTTATCTCGGTGATCACACAATCAAAGCTCACTGCGGCATCGGCGAGTATAGGTGCGCCTGTTGTGGACGTGATCCAGTTTCCGCAACTAAAGCGTTCCTTCATCGAGGCTTTTCCCCCGAACAGGTTGGAAATAGCGGTATGTTTCGAGGCGAGAGTGTTGATCGCCAATCTGCTACTTTTCTCAAACACCTTGTGTACAGACGCGCCGCGATTTAAGCACACCAGGAGTGTTGCCGGGTTATCACTGACGCTGCACACTGCCGTGGCGGTAAAGCCTGCGTAGCCATGGGCGTCAGCGGTGGTAACAATATTAACGGCGGCGGCAAAACTGGCCATGCCTTGACGGTATGCTTCACTCGACACCACCGGTAATAAATGGGTGGGGACTTCATTTAATGCAGTTTGGGACATACAAATACTCCTAGTATTGGCGTTATAAAAGTTGGCAGGCTTGCTCAAAACTTAAACGTGGCAACCGATTGTGCACTTGCTTATCATCGCCATAACCAATATTTAGCAGGAAGTTCACTTTCCAGGTGGTATCACAAAAGAATGTGTCGTTAAGTTGTTGTGGATCGAAGCCAGACATGGCTCCGGTGTCTAATCCCAATGCTCTGGCGGCGCTGATCAGGTAGGCACCCTGCATGGAACTGTTACGCATAGCGGTTTCAAAGGCCGCTTCAGGACTTGAGGTAAACCAGCTTTTGGCATCGGCGTAAGGAAACAGAGTAGGGAGGTGCTCGTAGAATTTTTCATCATAGGCCACTATAACGGTGCAAGGCGCACTCATGGTTTGGGCTACATTGCCACTGGATAAACAGGGTTTGAGTTTTTCTTTACCTTCTGTGGAGGTAATAAATACGAAGCGAGCCGGGCTGCAATTTGCCGAAGTCGCACCTACTTTCACTAGGTCATAAAGCTGGTGCAAAACCTTTTCTGGTATGGCTTTATCCAGCCAGCTGGTGTGGGTGTGCGCTTGCGTAAAAAGTTGTGCAAGTGCGTTTTCTGTAAGTGCGGTTTTCATCATAGTTAATTCCAAGTGTCTCTGCTTGCCTATGCAAATGCGTTTAAGTGACGGTGTAAAATGCGGTTAAATACAGTGGGAACGGTGATACTACAGGCGTGTCCGCCGTACTCCATTGTGGTAAGGCTCGCATTGGGCATGTGCTCAACCAATATTTGTGAACGCTGCCAAGGAACGAGCATGTCGTCCTTGTTGGCAATGACCAATGTGGGCGTGTGTATATCACCTAAATAAGGGTCGATATCGAACATGCTAAGGGCTTGAATTCTTGCCAATAAGTTATTTTTATCTGGGAAGTTGGCAAGATGATGGGCTTCTTCTTTGGTGAGTTTATCTTGGTTTGCCACAATCCAGTCGGGTGGGTAAAGCAACAACGCCTGCATTTGCAGATAAATGTCTTTTCTGCCGCTGGCTAGAAGGGCTTTACGAATATTAAAACAGCGCTGTGTATGGGAGTTGGGGCTACTCCAAGCATTAATGAGTACCAAACTTGTTAGTCGCTCAGGCTGTGCCTTGGCCAGTTCTAATCCCACCAGCCCGCCAAGAGCGTGACCGATTAGATGGCATTGGCTGACATCTAGTTTATCTAGCAACGTAAGTAGCTCGTCTGCCATATGGACAATACGGTAATCAGAGGGTAGCGTTGCCGGGCTGCGGTTGGTGCCAAGCTGGTCATACACAATCACCCGATAATCCTCTACCAGGTCGGCCAGCTGTGGTTGCCAAAATTGCGCCGCACCCCCCAACCCTGAGCTTAATACTAGGGTCGGGGCATTCGGTGTGGTTAACCCGTGTACCTCAAAATACATAAGCTTCCCTTTTTAAGCGCCAGCGTATTTTGCTGCGATTTATTGCATTCATGATCCGTTAAGCCAAGTGTGCAACAGAGGCAATTTCAACAAGAGCTTCTGGTTTTACCAGGCCTACTTTAATGCAATACCGAGCGGGCTTTTCCCCGGGGAAGTACTCGGCGTATACCTTGTTGATTGCCCCGTAATTGTCCCAATCGGTGAGTAAGATGGTATTAAAGGTCACGTCATCCATGGTACCACCAGCTTCTTCGATGACGCGCTTAATGGTTTCTAACACATGGCGGGTTTGTGCTTCTGCATCACCGACATGCACCACATCGTTATTTTCATCAAAGGGCAAGGTGCCAGACACGTATAAAATATTGTCTGCCATAGAGCCCGGTACATAAGGGGCTAATGGAGGCGCGGTTCCTGCTGGAATGATTGCTTTTTTTGGCATCTTCGCTGTCCTTATTTATCAGTGGGTAAGTGAGATGTTTGGTATTGGCTGAAAACCTCACAAAAGTGCTTGGTGGTGGACACCCAGCCAAAGAAGGTTTCGATGTTATACAGTGAGGCTTCGTGAATGTGAGGCGGACCGGCCTGATAGGTGGCATCGGCGAGCACAACGCCAAAATATTCACGATGAAAGCCATCCCGTAATGTCGACTCTACGCACACATTGGTGGCAATACCGGTAAACACCAGATTGCGAATACCACGACTGCGCAACATGCTGTCTAAATGGGTATTGTAAAACCCGCTATAGCGGGTTTTAGGAATAACAATGTCATCTTGTTGCGGTACAAGGGCATCAACCAGTTGGTAATCCCACGTACCTTTGGCCAATAAGCTACCGGCAAGGCTGGGATCCTTACGCATGGCTTTTAACGCATTTGATTTATACCAGTTGGGCGAGCCTGGGCCACCGGCTTCTTTGTAGTCGGGATCCCAGCCATTTTGGAAAAATATCACTGGCATATTTGCGCTGCGGGCGGTGTCTAGTACCTTAAGGGTATTGGCAATGGCAGGGGCGGTGCTAGAGACATCAAAGCCCGCCTTGTCCAAGTAACCATCTTTACTGGCATAGGCATTTTGTATATCTACCACAATCACCGCCGTTTCTGCGGGATTAAGGGTTAATGGTTCTGGCTTGGCCGGTAACACCGGTTGATTGTGCTGTTGGTCTTGGAAGTAGCCAGAGACTTCATAAGTTTTCTCTGCAGACATTAGGCGGCCCCCGAGGTGCTGTGCAGATGCTGACGAGATTTCATCAAGGGTTGAATTTTGGTACCGAAGTCGTCCATTCCTTTTAAAAAGTCGTCAAAGGTAAGCAATACGCCTTCACAGCCTGGCACGGTGGCAATTTCATCTAACATGGCGGCAACGGATTCGTAGGAGCCCACTAACGTGCCCATATTGAGGTTGACTGCAGAGGTAGGGTTGGTCATATGGCGGATATTGGTGTCCTTGCCCGATTTTTTATCTGCCGCACCTTGGGCAGCCATCCAATCGAGGGCAGCTTGATCTTTACCTTCCTTGTAACTTTCCCATTTCGCCATGGCCAATTCGTCGGTTTCATCGGCAATCACCATGATCAATACCGCTGAACCTACGTCACGGCCGTGCTGTTTTGCCGCCTCGGTAAGGCGCGCTGCGGTGGGGGCAAAGGCGGTGGGTGTATTGACCCCTTTGCCAAAGCAGAAATTGTAGTCGGCATGACGGGCGGAAAAATCCATACCCGCGGCACTTTGTCCGGCACAAATCAGGGGGATTTTTCCTTGTGGTTTAGGCAGCATACGGCAATCATCCATTTGGAAATGTTCGCCTTTAAAATCACTTTGACCCGTTTCCCAGAGCTCTTTGACTACTTGAATGTACTCATCTAAATATTCATAGCGGTTAGAAAAAAACTCATCGCCGGGCCACAGCCCCATTTGGGAATATTCAGGACGTTGCCAGCCGGTGATCAGGTTTACCCCAAAGCGACCATTAGAGATGGAATCGATGGTGGCGGCCATTCGCGCCATAATTGCCGGGGGAAGTACCAGAGTTGCGGCGGTGGCATATAATTGAATTTTGGAGGTAACCGCAGCTAAACCGGCCATTAAGGTGAAGGACTCTAAGTTGTAATCCCAAAATTCCGTTTCGCCGCCAAACCCGCGCAATTTAATCATCGACAGGGCGAAGTCCAAATCATATTGTTCGGCCTTCAGCACAATCTCTTTGTTGAGATCAAACGTGGGTTTGTACTGTGGCGCGTTTTTAGAAATTAACCAGCCATTGTTTCCAATTGGAATAAATACACCGATGTCCATGTTGTCCCCTTTGCTCGTATACTTTTTACACTGTGTTGGCAGTGCTTCTTTATTTATCCGCTACCAATACCTTGATAGGGTGGATTAAAAAATAAACTGCATAAAGCAGGCCAATATTCATTTGTCTTTTAAAACAGGGGGTTGTGTAATTTTCATTTTGAAAGTGGACTATTTAGTCCATTTTGGAATGGCAGGTCTAGTGCAATTGTTCATTTGTGGTGCAATATTGTTGAAAAGGGTTTGTTGAATTTTGAACAATGCGTAAAATGAGCCTTACAAGGTATGGAGAAGCAGTAAAAGAGACCTATGTCAGAGAATGAAATTAACGGAAAGACAACGCGCACGTTTAGTCCTACAGCGCAAAAACGCCGCGAAGACGCATTAAATGCAAAGCGCCGTCGGATCATGCAGGCGGCCCTCACGTTATTTTCAAAAAATGGGGTAAATGGCACAAGTGTGGAGCAAATTTCCGAACTGGCTGACGTCTCGAAAAGTAACTTGCTTTACTACTTTAAAAGTAAGGAAAAGCTGTATCTAGAGGTTATCAAACATTTACTGGACGTATGGCTAAGTCCCTTGCAACGGTTTTCTCCAGAACAAGACCCCATGGTAACCCTAAGCGAATATATAAAAGTTAAGCTGGAAATGTCCCGGGACAATGCGGCGGAATCTAAACTCTTTTGTATGGAAGTGGTGCAGGGCGCGCCATTGCTAATTAAAGAGCTGCAAACCCCACTCAAACGCTTATTAGATACTAAAAGTACGGTGATTCAAGCGTGGATTGATGGGGGTAAGCTTAAGCCCGTTGAGCCTCACCACTTAATTTTTAGTATCTGGGCGGTGACCCAGCATTACGCCGATTTTAGCGTACAGATTAAAGCGGTTACGGGTAAAGATTTACATGATCCGGCTTTTTTCGACGAAACCCTAAAGAATATTCAAGGTATTTTGCTATCAGGGCTGAAACCCTAATTGAGGGTCTCTGGGTTTCCTTCCCCTTACAGTGATATACTTTGCACATTGCAATAATGACATGAGAACGCCGATGAAGGTGCAACCCAACAACCCGCTCCACGGTCTTACTTTGGAAAAAATTGTGACCCAATTACAGGCACACTATGGCTGGGAAGGCTTGTATTATCGCATTAAAATTAACTGCTTTGATAATGATCCCTCCATTAAATCTTCCCTTAAATTTTTGCGAAAAACCCAGTGGGCGCGAGATAAAGTAGAGCAGCTTTACATCAATACGTTTTTATCCTAATGCGAATTAATGCGTAAAAAGCGCAACAAGGCGCAGTGTTATTGCCGTGGGGGTTAGCGTGTGTTTTTATCAATGAAAATCGTTAACCTGTTCGCTGGTGCGCTCCTCAACAGGTTAACCTTGTTGTTAAATAGGAGTTCGGTAAATGAAGTTTCTTGTTTTTCTAGGTTCAGTTCGCGATAGTACGCCCCCCAAGCCCGCTCGCCTTGGCGCTCGAGTTGCCCGCGCGTGTATCGAATGTTTACAGCAGCGCTTTGATGGCTGTGATGTGACGTTAATTGATGCACTGGATTATCCCATGGAGCCCGTATTTAAACCTCATTTTGCTTACCCGAAAAGTAAGGTACCAGAAGCCCTTGAGCAACTGGCGCAGAAAATAGAGGCCGCTGACGGTTACATTATGGTTAGTCCCGAATACAATCACTCTTTGAGTCCTGCGTTAGCTAATCTGCTCAATCACTTTGGCAGTTCCTTGTTTTCCTACAAACCAAGCGCAATAGTCACTTATTCAGCGGGCCAGTGGGGAGGAATGCGTGCCGCAGTCGCTATGCGAACGTTTCTTTCAGAGCTGGGTTGCCTGCCGGTATCAGCCATGATCCATGTTCCTAAGGCGCAAGAGGTCTTTACTGAAGAGGGGACAGTTCAAGCCGATGAAGAACAAGCAGCCTGGTTTGACTATTTTTCTCTCACGTTTAATCAGCTTTTTTGGTGGGCACAAGGGGCGAAGAGACAACGAGCAGACACGGATCCAATGAATATGATGAAGGCGTTTAAGTCTGATCCTTCTGAGCGAAATGCACCTTAGTTTTCGACGGTGTGATACGCAGGGTTGATGGTCTATCTTGATGTGCCCGAACGGACATACTTCTCGGGCGCGTTTTCGTTATTTTAATATGTATTCCATTAACAACATATCACTTTTTAACTTCCGCATAACCACTCTTTCCCCACTTTGTTCCTCTAGCTCTTTGTTTGTGGTTTCCATATACGCTACGTATTCATCATAACGTTTGTCGTATTCCTCATTCGATACCCAATCTTTAAACACAGTGATGAGATATAAATCAGGCTCACCTTCTCTAGGGTGTATGTTACCCAATACTTTGTAATCGACTATCCATTCTTTTTCCTTGGCAAACGCCATGTATTTTTTCCAATTTTTCGCCAGGTGATGGGCATAATTCAACGTTTGCCCTGGCATGACTTCTATTCCTGATACCTCCCAGTAATTACCGGCCGTATAAGGTAAATCATCAGATTGGGCGACGACTTGTAAACTGCAAATATATAAAACAACTGCCACTACACTTTTGTATATCATTCCGTATTTTTTCATTATTAACTCCATCTACGTAGTTGCCTTACCTGTTGCTCATGCAATGGGTTTGACGGCGACCCTATACTAGAACTATTTACCTTATTTGTGCAAATAATAAACAAATTAAAATTTAACATAGGCTGAAAGGCGCAAATTATACGTAGCAAAAGAATCAAACCTGGAGGGGATGGGGGCGACATTGATGCATATCATGATGGTTTAAAGTGCATTTTGATACTGTGGTTCTACACTTATTTTACGGGTAAAAAAAGTGAGGCAATAATGGGAAGTCATACGCACAATCACTGGCACGACAAGCACAGTGAAGAAGTACTGAACCTTCTGGACGCTTCAAAGGACGGCTTAACAGATCAAGAAGTGGCAAACCGGAAAAAGCGGTATGGAGCAAATCGATTACCTGAAGCACCCCAGGCCAGTTTGTTTAGCCGCTTTCTAAAGCAGTTCGCTAATTTACTGGTCATTGTATTAGTGGTTGCTGGTGTTTTAACGGCTTTTTTACAGCACTGGGTAGATA